>JBCDBC010000905.1:0-3111 GCA_039184535.1 Bacteroidota bacterium
GCAGGTAGGGGTAGGTTTTGAACTACTGAAACCATAAATTTTTCTCACCTTATCATCTCCGATACTATAGCTGATAATCAAAATCTGTTCCGTTTGAAGGAGTATGTTTCCTCCAGGGGATTATTGTTCTTTTTCTCCTACTTCTCGCCAGGAAGCTTAAAATGTTATCTGGTACGATTTCCTGAATTGCCAACGAACTTAATATCACGAAAAAGTGGATAGAATGGAGGTGTGTTGGGATTCTCCGTGAGAAAAGCTGCTTCTACAGTTACCAATGTCGGATAATCTGTAGGCCTGAAGGGGATAGGCAACTAGGTTAAGTGCTTGAGAAAAGTTCCTTGGTTAGCAATGAGTATTGATGGATAGGCGGCTTTAGCTACCTATTGGCAGATACTGGCCAGTGTTTCTTTAAGCGACTAAAGTCGCCGGTCCATTTTTTTAGTTATGTCTAGTTTCTTAAATCATCTCAAAGGGTCCGTCATTGCGGTGGGCTAAGGGGTATGGACTTAGGAGTCGGCCGCAATCTCAATCCAACACGAGATCCCGGACGACCCTTCTAGCAATTCCTTACATACTCTCCGGGATGACGCTATTGGGAAGAGCTTATTCTATTTTTTGGGAGGTTCCTTCTTTTTGATGCGAGGTTCTTTTAGTTCTTCCAGCAGATCCATATCTGCATTGGGATCTTCCATGTCTGCCTCCTCCAGTTCATCATCAAAGAAGAGTTCTTCCTGTGTAGGATTGAGGATTTCTCCCTCTATCTGCTTATTGAGGATGAGCTTAAATTCTACTCGTCTGTTTTTTTCCTTATTGATCTTGGTATCATTAGGAACTACAGGTTTAGTATCTCCGAATCCCTGGGCTGATACTCGACTCTCATCAAAGCTTCCTGCCCCGGTTATATAGTTGGCTATAATTTCCGCTCGTTGTTGGGAAAGGGTCATATTATACCTGGGGTCCCCGTCAGAATCTGTATGCCCTTCCACTACCAGGTCAAACTGGGGGTAGAGCTCCAGGAAACGGACCAGATAGTCTAGTTTGGGTCTAATGCTCCGTTTGAGTTTGTAGCTATTCGAACTGAACTTCAGAGATTCAAAGACAATGGGTTTATTACTTCTATTGAAGTTCTCTGTGAGAATGTTAAAAGTGGTATCTGATACTAGCTCAATGTCTTTCTTGATGGTAAGGAAGCTGTTCCCAAAAATGTAAACTTGGTACTTTCTGTCTTTGATAAGGTCAAATTCAAAGTAGCCTTCCTCATTGATCATCTTGGGAGCTATCTCCACATTCTCTTCCAAATCTATGATCATCACGGTTCCTGTCAGCGGATTCCCACTAACTGAGTCTACCAGGAAACCTTTTAGCACTGTATTGGCGTCTGGCCTTGCCCCCATAGGCATAGGGAAGGCATATAAGTCGAAGTCCTGCTCCAGGTGGTTGTCTTCCTGACCTTCTGATCTGGCGTAGTAGATGAAGTCAGCCTTGCCATCTATAGAGAAATAGTAGTCGTTCCCTCTGGTATTGACCAGGGGTCCCACATTTCTGGGAGATTCCCAACCGTCTCCTATCCATCTGGCTCTGAAAATATCAAAACCTCCCAGGGACTGAATCTGGCCACTGGAACTGAAGTAGAGGGTATTCTCTATTCTATGGAAGAAGGGCGTTACTTCATCCTGAGAGGTATTAACCATAGGCCCCAGATTTCTGGCTGCTGACCAATTTCCCTCTTCATCCATTTCGGACACATAAATATCTGTACTCCCATAGCCTCCTGCTCTGTTAGAAGCAAAGTAGAGGTACTTACCGTCTTCCGATATATTGGGGTGAGAATCCCAGTAGGAAGTATTGATGCCTGCTCCCAGGTTATGGACATCATCCCAGCTGTCATCTGTAGGATCATAGGTAGCTTGGTAGATATCACAATCCCCAAAACCGGTTTCCTCATCATTACATCTGGTGAAATAGAGGGTTAATCCATTAGGAGATAAACAAGCGGAACCTTCATTGAAGGAGCTATTTATATTATCCGGAAGCTTCTCAGCCATCACCCATTCTCCATCCATGAAATCTCTGTAAGAATAGTACAGGTTTTCGTCTGTCTTTGAGAAAGGGTCCATGATGTCCTCTTTCTCCCTTCTGGAGGTAAAGAAGAGCACACTATCATGTGGGTGCATGAAGGGTGCATAGTCAGGGAAAGGATTTGCATTTACGGTAGGGCCTAGAGAAACGAGCACATTCTGAGGCTTTAGGACCGTATCTATGCTTCTCCTTACTTTCAGCAATTCATAATACTTGTCTATGGGCAGCCATTCATTATGGGTGGGAGCCATGAGGGAATCATAGGCCAGTTTGGGAGCGTCCATTCCTCTCCCATGTTTGTGTGCGAGCTCATAGAAAAATAATGCGCTGGTCGTATCACCTTGTATCTGTCTAAGTCTTCCCATCTTCCATAGGGTGCGGTAATTTCTTTTGAAGTTCTCTGTCCCAAAATTGTTAATGAATGAAGATAGGAGGTTATCCATCTCAGTCATGCTGATGGCTATCTTGGCAGAATCCTGATCAGCCTGAGCCTGAAGAAGTCTTTTCTCTGCCTGGATGATGGTTTTGAGGAGCTTCTTATCTTGAAAGAAGGGTTTACTTTCTATGCCACTAATGCGGGTAGCCTCAGTACCCCTACTGATATTTTCAGTGGAGTCTGGGGATAAAATGGCTACAGATTTCTGTGTAATAATTTTGGGTGTTTGATCAGAATTATTGTCCTGACCAAAAGAGAGAATGTAGCTCAATAGAAAAGTACAAAGTAAAACACCCGGCAAATGGCTATATTCTCTCTTTTGGTCAGGACAATACTTCTGATAAAACACCCAAAATTCTTACACAGAAATCTGTAGCCATATTATCCCCAGACTCTACTGAAAATATCAGTATGGGTACTGAGGCTACCCGTATTAGTGGGATTGAAAGCAAGCCCTTCTTTCAGGATAAGAAGCTTCTTAAAACCATCATCCATACTGAGAAGAGGCTTCTTCAGGCACAAGCTGATCAGGATTAAGAAGCAGGGTTCGGTTGTGTAACCGCTGCCACATCAACCCTATACCCCCCACTAATAAC
>JBCDBC010000906.1:0-3103 GCA_039184535.1 Bacteroidota bacterium
CAAATATTTACCTATCAAGGGTTCCAGCGATGAGAGTCCCAATATTATCACGTACGGCTACCAAGGGATCCTATATGCAGTAGCCCAGGGGGCAGATATCATTAACTGTTCATGGGGGGGGACTATTAGGAGCCAGTTTGGACATGAGGTAGTTAAGTATGCGGTCAGCCAGGGGGTAGCAGTGGTGGCTGCTTGTGGTAATACAGGTAAACAGAATACTTTTTACCCTGCTGGTTATCCAGAAGTGATCTCAGTGGCTAATTCCAAAATTGATGATAAACTTTTGACGGGAATTCCTGGCGGATCTACTTATGACTACTCTGTAAATGTAAGTGCTCCTGGAAATTTCTTGTATGGACCCATAAATGATGCTGGCTATAATGGCAACACAGGTACCTCATTTGCTTCTCCTGTGGCAGCAGGAGCTATAGCCCTGGTGAGAGGATACTTCCCACAGTATACCGGATACCAGGCTGGGCAGCGGATAAGAGTAACTGCTGACCCCACAGACAGTCTCCAACCTGCATCTTATGCAGGAAAAGTAGGCAGTGGAAGGGTGAATGTCTTACGGGCCTTAACAGATCCTCCCAAGCCTTCTATCAGGTTAAGAGATTGGGTGCTTTCCACCTCAGAAGGCACAAATGTCCTCAGACAAGGAGATACCGCTTACCTTCAGGCCAGCTGGAAGAATCATCTGGAAACAGCCAATGACCTGATCATACGAGTGGAAGAAGTGGGAGATAGCCTTATCTCAAATTGGCTAATAGATGAGTGGAGAGCGGGAAAAGTCTCTGATCAAGAGATTAGCAGGTACTCTGAGCCCGGTTTCTCATTTGTACTGAATGATTCCATTTCAGGTAGCCAGACGCTGGTTCTGAAACTTAGCTATGTAGATGAAGAAAGTGGATATGCAGATGTAGAATATGTGAAAGCTTTGGTAAATCCGCCCTTCCTCCCTGTGAAGGCAGCTCAACTAGAAACCATTGTGAGTGCACAGGCCAATTGGGGGTATTACTCTACTGTGGATGACCGTTTTGGGGATGGCTTTGTATTTAGAAGTCAACAGAATGCTCTGGCTGAAGGGGGCTTCCTGGTGGGAAAGAGTGCAACCTCCCTTTCAGACAACATCCGCAACGTTAATTACAGAGACCGGGATTTCAACATTCTCCAAAATATAGCCGAAGAGAATAAGGAGAACCTGGCTAGTTTTCAGGCGAGCAGCTTGTTCTCTGACACTTTAGCCAATGCTCCTCTGGGACTGATTATTAAGCAGACGATATACACTTTCCCGGAACTTCCTTCCAGCATCATTCTCGCCTATACTTTATCAAATCCTAATGGAGAAAAAGAGGATAGTCTATTCGCGGGTCTGTTTGCTGATTGGGATATTTCCCCTTCCTTTAGTCAGAATGCTGCCATTATAGACAGTAGCAAAAAAGTAACCTTTACTCAATATCCAGTAAGTAATGTGTTCTCTAACTATGGAATCTCTCTGTTATCCGAACAGGATTTCCATGCATATAATGCAGCCATAGGAGAGTTTAGCTTTAACAAGGCGGGTAAATTTCAGGCCTTATCTGCTACCATAGGAGATACTCCCACGGTACTGAAAAATAAGGATGTAGCGCAGTTTGTATCAGCTGGTCCCTTCTCTATTGATCCAGGATCAGATACTACTCTCTTTTTTGGGTTGGTAGCTGGGCAGAGTCTGGAAGAATTTTATCAAGAGCTCAGCTATCTACAATCTTTATACCGCTGCTATTTTTTGGAGAATCCTTTCCCGGAGAATTTTCTATATACACCTGTCATACCCTCCTTGGGTGAAACCATCAGCCTGAAAGACCCCAATACTCAATTCTCAGAAAGAAGCTGGTTTATCAATGGTGAAAAAATAAGTGAAGAAGACTCTACTACTTATTTGCTTAATAGAGGAGGTGCATATAACATCAGATTAGTCAGCGGAAATGAAAGCTGTCAATTCACAGATGAAAGGGAACTGGAGATCCAATTTGCAACTTCGCTTCCGGAGGATGGAAAAAGGCTATTTCAGCTTTATCCCAATCCTACTACTGGACGGATAAAGGTAGAAGGATTACCAAGGAAAGGTTCATTCCAATTATCTACTTTGATAGGAGAAGAAATCCTGGATGGAAGGCTAGAAGCAGGCAATGGTGAAATCGACCTGAATCGCCTATCTTCGGGAGTTTATCTACTGCAGATTAGATCAGCAGGCCAAACCGAAACTCATAAGATTATAAAGAATTAGGCTGGGAGCTTTTGTCCTCGATAATATTTAATCACATCATCCAGGATGGTGTCCAAATCATACTTCAGCTCAAATCCCAGCGTTTCTCTCAGCTTGGTGATGTCAGCCGTTCTTCTATTCATGTCCTCAAAGCCTTTTCCATAAGCTTCTTCGTAAGGAACATATTTCAGCTTAGAGGTGCTACCCGTTTTCTCAATGATCTTCTTCGCCAGGGCTTCCATGCTGATCTCTATAGGGTTTCCTACATTGAACTCTTGTCCTATTCCTTTCCCGCTAAACATAAGTTCTGTAATGGCCCTGATGGCATCATCTACATGCATGAAGCTTCTCTGCTGCTTCCCGGTCCCAAAAATCAGCACCTCCTCATTATCAAGGGCTCTTTTCACAAAGTTGGGAATCACCATCCCATAGTTAAAGAGCTGCTTAGGCCCCACTGTATTGAAGAAGCGAGCGATGACTACTTCTGTCTGGTATTCTTTGTGGTAAGCAAAAGCCAGGAATTCATCCATGGCTTTGGTATTAGCGTAGGCCCATCTGTGGTTGCGGGTACTTCCCTCCACCCTGTAGGATTCCTCCGTAAGTTTTGCTTTGTGGGTAGGGTCCAGAAAGTCCAGGCTTTTGCCATAAATTTCTGAGGTAGAAGCTATGAGGGTGCGCTTCTTATAGGCCTCCGTGAGTGCGAGGATATTATCTATTCCCCTTACGTTGTCCAAAATGGTGTGGACAGGGTGCTCCATGATGTATTTCACTCCGTCCCACTTGACAAATGTCCCACTGTCCCACTACAGATACATGTCCCACTGTCCCACTACAGCTCCATTTCCCACTTGACAAATG
>JBCDBC010000907.1:0-3100 GCA_039184535.1 Bacteroidota bacterium
AATTCTCAAATTGTACCAAATATGTAAAGGATTAGATTTACTAGATAAAACTCCTTTTACGCTAAAACTATTAGAAGTAAATCTACTCACCTTACCTACGATATTTAGGCACATCCCCATATCAATATTTTTCTTTAAAATAAGTTTATGAAATTAATTTTTCCACTCTAACAAACTAAAATCTTTTAAAGAATTCTGTCTCTATTTCTTATAAGTTATAGAAACGATTCCTTGGTAAGCACTTGTACCGTTTTTGTACCAGTTTTGGATAAACGTTGGGGATACTAAATTTAAAAGAGGCCTTAGAATGAAAATAGGGAGCCTTTTGAGGCTCCCTAGTCATAGGTTCGTGGGAGTTACTGGACTCGAACCAGTGACCCCCTGCTTGTAAGGCAGGTGCTCTGAACCAACTGAGCTAAACTCCCTCTTTATTTCAAAGTGTTGCAAAGGTATACGAGGTCGTGATTCTATGCAAATATTTATGAAAAAAAGTGAGAGGAATTTGAAGGTGTCTATCTGTTTTTTGTAAACTTCTGATTTACAGAGAGATAGACTGGTATATACTTTCTCATCAGCTAGGTCTTGTTTAAGTAAGTTGCTATACTAACTTTGTAGGCCATTCAATTACCAAGAAAGAGAAAAGAAAATGGCCAACGCATTTTTTAGGGTCCCACAACCCTTTAATGAACCAGTAAAATCCTATGCACCAGGTTCTCCAGAAAGAGCTGCAGTAAAACAAGCCCTGGAAGTTATGTCTGCCCACGAAATGGATATCCCTATGCACATAGGGGGAGAGCGTGTGATGACATCAGAACAGAAACCTTTTTCGTCCCCACATAAGCATAAGAGAGTTATCGGGAAATTTGCCTATGCGAGTGAGGAACATGTACACAAGGCGATAGAAACAGCCCTGGCTGCCAAGCCTTCCTGGGAAGAAACCAGCTGGGAGCATAGAGCCTCCATCTTCCTGAAAGCGGCGGAACTTATTGCTGGACCTTACCGTGCGAGAATGAATGCGGCCACCATGCTGGCCCAATCTAAAAATGTATACCAGTCAGAAATAGATGCTATTTGTGAGTTGATCGACTTCCTGCGTTTCAACGCCTTGTATATGCAGCAGATTTACCAGGACCAACCCAATTCGTCTCCTGGCATTTGGAATAGGGTAGAGTATAGACCATTGGAGGGGTTTATATTCTGTATTACGCCTTTCAACTTCACCGCCATTTCAGGTAACCTGCCCGCAGCACCTGCCATGATGGGCAATGTCTGTATTTGGAAACCGGCTGATTCTCAGGTATATGCGGCTAATATGGTAATGGAAGTCTTTAGGGAAGCCGGTCTTCCTGACGGCGTAATCAACCTGATCTACGGAGATGGCCCTATGATGGGAGATATCATCTTTTCACATCCAGATATGGCCGGACTTCACTTTACAGGCTCTACGGGTGTATTCCAGCATCTCTGGAAAACTATAGGGAATAACATAGGTAAGTACAAAAGCTACCCAAGAATAGTAGGAGAAACAGGCGGAAAGGACTATGTAGTGATTCACGAAAAAGCAGATGCTTTAGCAGCGGCCACAGCCCTCAGTAGAGGCGCCTTCGAATTCCAGGGACAGAAATGTTCTGCGGCTTCCCGCGCTTATATAAGTGCCTCCCTGTATGATACGGTCATCACCAATCTGTTGGAGGATGTGAAGAGCTTCAAAATGGGTGATCCCGCGGACTTCACTAACTTCATCAATGCAGTAATAGATAAGCGAGCCTTTGATAAGATCGCGGACTATATAGAAAAGGTAAAAGCGGCGGATGATGCTGAGATCCTTGTAGGCGGGATCTATGATGATTCAGAAGGGTATTTTATTTCTCCTACCGTGGTAGCAACAGAGAATCCGAAATTCCTGACTATGTGTGAGGAGATCTTCGGACCGGTACTGACCATTTACAAGTTTGAAGATGAGGCCTATGAGGATACCCTCCAACTACTGAATGAAACGAGCCCTTATGCTTTGACAGGGGCTATTTTCTCGCAGGACAGATATGTGATAGAGGAAAGTATGCGCATTCTCCGTCATACAGCTGGAAACTTCTACATCAATGATAAGCCTACAGGGGCAGTAGTCGGGCAGCAGCCTTTTGGTGGAGGGAGAGCCTCTGGTACCAATGATAAAGCAGGGTCTTACTTAAACCTGTTGCGTTGGGTTTCTGTGAGAACCATCAAGGAGAATTTCGTGCCTCCTACGGATTATACTTATCCGTTTATGGGAGCAGAGTAGTATGATTTATGTAGAGACGCAATATTTTGCGTCTCTACTATTCTAAATATTGCGTCTCTACTATTATGAATCCTGACAGCATCTGTTTACTTTAGGGGAGAACATATTTTCATCCATATGAAGAAATTGATTCACGCCATCCTTGCAACATTCATCCTTTTCTGTCTCTCTACCAGCACAGTGTCTGCACAAAGTGCAAAAGAGGAAAAAGCTGAGAAGAAAATAGAGTTGAAAGATTCTAAAAGAGTTCAGCAGACCAGAAAAGCCTTGAGGAGAAACCAACGAGCAGAAAGTAGGGTTCGTCAACAGGCTAGGCTTAAGGAGGCTAAACTTACTCGTAAGGAGGAAAAGTCCCTGAAAAAGGCCAGACAAGAAAAAGCCAGGAATGAGTAGATTTTGGGCGGAATTTCGTGCCCTCTGGATAAAAGAATTAAAGCTCGAATGGAAGCAGCGCTATGCTTTCTTCGGGCTTCTCTTATATGTAGGCTGTACAGTCATAGTAGTTGGACTAGCCTTCCAACGCCAGATGAATCCACTAAGCTGGAACATTCTCTTCTGGATCATTCTACTGTTTGTCGCTATTAATGCTGTGGCTAAGAGCTTCATGACAGAAAGCCCCTCTCAGCAACGCTACTTATATACGCTCGCAGGACCTTCTGCCATCATGCTTACCAAGATTCTATACAACACACTTCTGTTGGGAGTAATTGGGACAATGGGATTTACTCTTTTCAGCCTCATAGACGGGATCATCCAGCGCACCCGCGACGGTGGCGCCGAGATCGTGGGACTCCTGAAGACGGGATCCGCGTTTTACGCACC
>JBCDBC010000908.1:0-3098 GCA_039184535.1 Bacteroidota bacterium
CCCTGAAACCCAAGAAAGCCATTATCCGGACTTCCCAGAGATTGCTCTGCGCTCCTGTAGAAAATGATAGGATTCAGGTATGATAGCTCAAACCCTCTGCTGTCATTGGCCAGATTAGGGGTATAAATGATAGACTCAAAAAGTCCTATACTCCAGGTACTATTGGGTTGGAAAGTTAGCTGGTGAAAGGCAGCATATTTACGAGGGAATGTACCTTCATCATCACGTTTGGTTCTGATGAAGTCTATCATTTGCCCAAAGTGATTTACATACTCAAACTTCCAGAATCGGGTGCGAATATTTAGCAGTAAGTGATCTGCAGCTACATCTGAAAAGGCTAAACTCTGATGTCCATAGCCCCAAAATGCTCTGTCCTTCCCGAACTTTATTCTCATATTTTTAAATGGAGAGACCGTGATGTAGGCCCTAGAACTGAGGTAGTCCAGTCCATTCTGGTCTCCAAAAAGCTTGATAAAGGACTCTCCTTCCAGTACACCCGTTTCTTGATATCTGTCAAACTGGTATTGAGGGAAGCGAGTGATATTATCATAGACTTCACTGTAGAAGCCTACCTTCTCAAAGAGGGTACCCCTGATGCTAATTCCTCTGCTATTATTCAGAATAGTCTGAGGGGAGGTTCCTGTTGAAAGCTCATGGGTTTCTCTTCCAAGGCCCGCATTTAGGGCAGGATTGATGAACATCTCTACATTAGGGGTCTTGATATGGAAGAAATCTCGTCTGTTTTTATACGCCAGCTTGGCTACTCCATCTCCTATGTTCTGTAGGCTGAGTTCATCATCCAGTAGGAATCTCATTCGGCTATGCCAGTCTTTCTGAACAGCACCCATGCTTCCTGTGTCTGCCGAAATAAAAAACTGTTTGAGGGCATTTCTCCCATAGGGTTTAGCGCCTAGGAATAGGGCTGTATCCTGAGGATATTTTATCTGTAGTCTGTCTACATAGTGGTAGAGGTCGTGCTGAAGCAGAATATCATTATCCTGGGCCTCCACATGGGATAGAAGAACTAAGCATAATACCACTAAACAAATGAAAGAATGAAAATTACGCATGCGTATAAATCCTCGGCATATGAAGAGATGAAGTACGTAAAATTATTTATGGAATGAATAGCTATTGGAGGACTTGTTAGATTTATAGTATAATTACCTTCTGGAACCGTCATACCCTAAAATCAGATGTATGACCCAGGTTGGTCAGTGTTTATGAGTCCCGCTATCATTTATCTTTCTGTCATTAACGATCTTCATGGGGATCAGCGTATCCATCGGATCGCGTCTAGCCTGAGGGAAGCAGGGCATGAAGTACATGTAGTGGGTAGGATTCTCCCTTCTTCTCAGGCTTTAAGTGACAGACAGTATCATACTCATAGACTGACATGCTGGTTTCATAAGGGGAAGTGGTTCTACCTGGAATACAACATCAGGCTGTTCTTCTTTCTGCTACGTCAAAAGGTGAGTCTGCTAAATGCTAATGACCTTGACACCTTACTGGCTAATTATCTGGTTTCACGCTTGAAAAGCATCCCTCTGGTGTATGATTCTCATGAATACTTTACAGAGGTGCCAGAGTTGATAGAAAGAAGGGGGACCCGAGCTATTTGGCTTCGTTTAGAAAAATGGCTACTCCCTAAGGCAGACCTCATGTACACAGTGAACCACTCTATCTCGAGAATATATGTAGAGAAATATGATAGGGAAGTAGGGGTCATCCGTAACCTGCCCACAAAAAAGGAGCTTCCCGAAATAAAGAAATACGAAAGTCCTACCCTTATTTACCAGGGAGCATTAAACGTGGGAAGAGGCCTGGAGCTGATGGTGGCCACCATGGAATTTTTGGAAGAATTTCAATTGGTCATCATAGGGAAGGGAGACATAGGAGAGCAGCTTGCTGAAGAGGTAGAAGGACTAGCCTGGAAAGAGAGAATTTTCCTGAAGGGATTCGTCCCTTTTGAGAAACTGGCAGAAATCACTCCTCAGGCGCATATAGGCTTGAGCATAGAAGAGGATAGGGGCGGAAATTATCACTATGCTTCTCCTAACAAGGTCTATGATTATCTGCAGGCAGGTATACCCGTCATAGTCTCCGACCTTCCAGAAATGCGTAAGCTGGTACTGGAGTATGATTGTGGGCTGGTCCTGAGAAATGATGAAAGAACGCCCAAAAAATTGGCTGAAGTAATAAGATCCTTCTGGGAAAATCAGAAAATGTATTGGGAGAAAACCCAAAATGCGCTAACAGCAGCTGAAACATTGATATGGGAGAACGAACAGAAGCAGTTACTAGCGTACTATCAATCAGCCTTAGCTGCCTCATCTAGCTGAAATTCCCGTAAATAAGATTTTCCTCTACAGGTAGCTCTAAGTTGGTAGATCCCAGGAGGATATATCATCATGTCTATGGTAAGAGAACCTTCTCCCTCCGCTTTCTTATCCAGGGTGTAGGATTTGACTACCTCCCCTTGGGAATCCAGGACTTCAAAGAAGATTTCTTCCTTTCTTTCTCGTGAATACTGGAAGAACATGCTTTTATTTCCCTGCGGATATACAGGACTTACGAAGAAGTGATCTATGGGGATGATTTGTACACAGGTGATTTCAGAGTACGTTTTCTCCAGCTCACTGTTGATGGCTATGATTCTGTAGCATCTTTGGGTGCCGGGAAATAATCTGGAGATATCCTGAAATTCATATCTGGCTACATCTGCCTGTACCGTACTGCTGGCAGGTACTTTCTGCCTGAAGGTAGCTGTTTTTTGGTCCGTGCTAAACTTGTTAACCTCTTCTACCAGGAAGAAATCAACCTCCTGATCAGTGGGATGCTCCCAACTTAAAATGATTTCATTATTGGCAAACTGTGCCTGCAGGTTGTCCGGTTCATAGTCTGGCTCATAAGAAGAGAAATAAGCAATGGAAGGAACTAATAAGTCTTCCTCACTTCTAGGATCTTTAGTGAATCCTTCCAGTTGGATAGTGAAGGTACACACCGTTCCGTCATAACCATCCACATACACAAGTATGGGTACTCCAACTCTTTTTTCTTCCAGAAACATGGTGATGGGTTGCTCCGCATTAGGATTC
>JBCDBC010000909.1:0-3098 GCA_039184535.1 Bacteroidota bacterium
CAAACGCAGATGCAAGGCTCAATCTGGAAGAACAGGAACTTCTCATACGTACTGCTACAGATCTATGGGAAAGGCAACAGAAAGGAGGCTCTACTTCAGAGCCCATTCAAAAAGCAGAAGATAAAGAGAATCAATACCTGGGCTGGATCAATGATATCTCTAAAGGTAAGCTAGAGCAGACCATATCCACTATACAGCAATACCTGCTCAATAAAAATGATAAGGATCATGGCATCATCATGACCAATCTAAGTGCCAGATGGAACAACCTTAAGCGAGAAAAACTCAAAGGTGGCATAAGTGAAGCAGATGCCCAACTCACAGAAAACCAACTCATCAATGCTTTGGTGGAAGTAGTGTATGAGTTAAAGGAGAATGGCTAACGTTCCCTAATTTTCAAACTCCTTCAGCCTCTATATTCTCTTTCCAACTTTGTGGGAGTTCTGTTTTCTTAAGATTTTGGTAATCGTAGGGAATGATCAAATGCTTACTTAGGGCTGCAATTCTATTATGCTTCTTGGAGAACATACCACACTCTATGGTAAACCTGTCATTCTGTAAATCTATGGTTCTGATCCCCACCAACGCAGTGTCAGGATAGGTCATGGGAAACATATACTTACATTCCTGCCATCCCAGTATAGGTCCTACCTCTGATCTAAAGCTGATGTCAATTCCCAAATGCTCAAAGTAAACCAGACGGGCTGTCTCACTCCAAAGAAGATAAACGAGGTTATTGACATGTTGGGCGGCATCCATATCTCCCCAGTGAACAGGATACTCCGCCTGTATGGGGTACATGTCCAAAGTAACTTTAGGCATAGCAGTAAAAATTTAGGCGAAGGTAGGGTATTAGCTACTAACTCCCGGGAACTTTTTCATTTTTGGAGGCAAGAAGAGCCGTGTTCGCGATCCGCTTAGCTCGCGTTTCAGGCTTCTTTGCCAGCTTAATCCATCTGAGGGCAAAGCGTTGAGTAGCTGGGCCAAAATTATCGAAGTTCTCCCTGGCACCGGGATGGGCTGCTAATGCCTTCATGAAGTCATCTGGCTTAATGAGCGCATCTACATCATCCATGAAGTTCCACAAGCCATTTTCTTTGGAGTCTGCTATGCACTTTCTACCGGCATCTGTCATTCTCCCTTCTCTTTCAAGCTTTGCCGCTCTGTCTTTGTAGGTTTTAGCCCAGTGCTGCACCCTTCTGGGAGATATGAGCTGCATAGTCTTGTCCTCATCCAGCTTCATTCTACGGCCATCTATCCAGCCAAAGCAGATCAGTTCATCCAATACCTCCGAGGTGGATACATACTTTCCCTGAACATGTTTCTTATAGGTTACCAGCCAGATACTTTCTTCCTGAGAATGATGAGTCTCAAGCCATTTTCGTAGTTCTGCTGGTGAGCTTATTTCTACTTGATTCTGTTCTTCCATCACGTAACATGCCTATGATGAAAACAACCCCGAATAGAGACTTAAGGTTTTGCTAGCATCCTGTAGCCCTAAAGCTAGCCATCCTTCTCAATAATTTTCCTTTTTCAGCTCTGGATGACAGATACAAGGTAGGCTGGTACAGATTGTAGTGATGACTAATGTTGATCAAGAGATCCAGCTTCCCATCTCTATCAATATCCCCTGACCATATGATCTCCACCCTCGTTTCTTCCAAATGCTCAATATGTAAAAACGATTGTGTATAGTCTTCAGCCCCTTTCCCAGACCTTAGGGTGAGGGCGTAGTCCTTCATCAATAACCCATAGTCTACCAACTCTACAGTTCCAGTAACATAAAGCGAGGTAGGCACCTTAGGGCCTTCAATGAAAATACTACTCCCCGGTAAGGGACTCTTATCTTCAACTGGGTAATAATCTACTTTCCCTTCATTTACTGCCATCCCAGCCACCAAAAGAATACATTTATCCTCTCTACTTGTACTCACTTCCCAGCCTGTCTTTTCTCCTTCTCCATCTATCATATCATCACGCACCCGTTCAAGCTTGGGCTCTATATAAGAGACATAAAAGCCTTCTTCCCCTTCAAACAAGCCTAGCCATTCTCTACTTGCCGAATTAGATGGTACATCTTCTCCATGAAAAGTCCCAGTGACAAGTATTTCCATAGGTACAGGGGGACTGATTTCTCCCAAAAATCCGTTAAACACAAAACCACTTTTATTTGCCAAAGCACCGTTCCTGGCTTTTACCTCTACCCATTCTCCCTTAATCTCTTTCCCATTATCAGAAATGGTAAAAGAAGTGCCTGTATATGCCACCACTTCCACTTCAGTTCCTAAAGCCAGCTTTCCTATTTTCTCTCCGCTAGTTCCAGCGCTATTGCGCATATTTAATCCACTTTCGGCCATTACGTATTGTATGTCCTGGGCATAGAGTATCCCTTGGAAAAGAAGAAACTGGAGGAGAAAAAATGTAGCTAATAATTTCATGATCCACGATTAGTAAATCTTAAAATATCATAAATCGGGGAGAAAATTATGGATATGTCAGGATTGGATGACTTCTACATCAGAACTTATCTAGTGGAATTTATACACTAATTAATTACAACTTGGCTTTATGCTCTGGCTCCAATAAATCCATGACAGTCTTCACCGGATTAAAGGTTTCATTGGGGACTTGCAGCATGATGGTATTCCAGTCTGCCATGGCACCATTCCAAAGACCGGGCAGTTCCATGGCTTTGAGAGGTTTTCCATTTAAGGACTTCTGGACGATGAAGCCCATCTTATCATTCCTGTATTTCATCAGATCAAACTTCTGCCCTTGGTAATCAGTAATACAGCATACCAGATCAGTAATATGTGCGTAGCGAGAACGGGAGAGAATTTCGGCTTGTGCAGAATCTTCATTGTTGATCTGAGCCGTTTCTATGACTTGTAAGGACGCTTCCCCTTCCTCCTCTATCCAGAATGGCCCCCCGCCAGTGGCTTCCTCGGTACGTATGATTCCACATACACGTATAGGTCTGTTTAGCTTCCGCTTAAACCACTCCAGTCTATCTTCTGTATTCCATTCTCCTAAGTCCTCAGGAATCCATAAGCGCAATTCTGTCCTCAGGAAAGAAAGCAGGTTCTGCTCTTCTTCTG
>JBCDBC010000910.1:0-3096 GCA_039184535.1 Bacteroidota bacterium
GTTTGATGCCATCAGACAGGCCAGAGAAATTATGGAGTTCATCCCTGCAGGAGATCCACATCTCGTACCTGATGGAGAGATTCAGGAACCTGTTTATTCTCCGGAAGAAATCCTGGGAGTAGTTCCACATGATGTGAAGACGCCCTTTGATGTGCGAGAACTGATCATGAGAATTACAGATGGTTCTCTTTTCTCAGAATTCAAAAGTGAATATGGAAATACCATGATCTGTGGATGGGCACACATACATGGATATCCGGTAGGTATTTTGGGTAATAATGGCGTCATCTTCTCAGAATCTGCCAACAAAGCAGCCCAGTTTATCCAGCTATCTAATCAACAGAATATTCCCCTCATCTTCCTGCAGAACACTACGGGTTATATGGTAGGGAAAGCCTATGAAGAAGGAGGCATTATTAAGAATGGAGCCAAGTTGATCAATGCTGTTTCTAACAGCAAGGTCCCATCCATTACCCTCATGATAGGGTCATCCTTCGGCGCAGGGAACTATGGAATGAACGGGAGGTCCTATGATCCTAACTTCCTCTTCTCCTACCCTAACTCCAAGATAGGCGTCATGGGCTCTAAGCAGTTGGCAGGTGTGATGCGCATCATACAGAAGGCCTCAGCCAAAGCCAAAGGCATCCCCTATGATGAGCAGCAGGCTCAAATGATGGAAGCTATGCTGGTAGCGGAAGCTGAATCCAAGTCCTCTTCCTGGCATGCTACCTCAGAATTATGGGATGATGGGATCATAGACCCAAGGGAAACCAGGAACTACATGGGCTTTGCTTTAACTGTATTGTACAACCAAAAAATAGAAGGCACCAGTAGCTACGGCGTTTGGCGACACTAAGAGGAGAAACATGAGTAAGAACATTCATACCATATTAATTGCCAACAGAGGGGAAATTGCCTCACGTGTCATGCGGACCTGTCGGAAGATGGGCATAGCTACTGTAGCAGTATTCTCAGAGGCTGACAGGAACGCTCCCTTTGTGAAGGATGCAGATACAGCTGTTTACATAGGAGAAAGTGAACCTGCCAAGTCCTACCTGGATCAGGATAAGCTTATAGCTGCCGCCAAGAGAACGGATGCAGAGGCCATACATCCAGGCTATGGCTTCTTATCTGAAAATGCTGGCTTCGCCAGAAGGTGTAAGGAAGAAGGCATCATTTTCATTGGTCCTAATCCGGAAGCCATAGAAGCTATGGGTTCCAAGTCAAAGGCCAAAGCCCTCATGGAACAACATAAGGTTCCAGTAGTACCTGGCTATAAGGGAGATGATCAGTCGGTAGAGAATCTGGTGGCAGAAGCCCAAAATATTGGATTTCCACTCCTTCTGAAAGCTACCGCCGGTGGAGGTGGAAAAGGAATGCGGATTGTGAGGGAAGCTTCCGAACTGGAAGCTGGAATTGCTGCTGCCAAACGGGAAGCCCTGAGTGCCTTTGGAGATGATGAGCTGCTCATAGAAAAGTACATAGAATCCGGCCGACATATAGAGTTTCAGATCTTCGGGGATCAACATCAGAATGTCATTCATCTGCTTGAAAGAGAATGTACCATTCAGAGGAGGTATCAGAAGGTCATAGAAGAAAGCCCTTCACCTGTCCTCACAGAAGACTTACGTATGCAAATGGGACAGGCAGCAGTGAACGCAGCTAAGGCCCTGAACTACGACAATGCAGGTACAGTAGAATTCATTTTTGATGATAAGACTCAGGACTTCTATTTCCTGGAAGTAAATACCCGTCTTCAGGTAGAGCACCCGGTAACGGAAGCCATTACAGGATTAGACCTGGTCCAGATTCAGATAGAATCTGCTCAGGGAAAAGCCTTGTCGATTTCTCAAGAAGAAGTACAAGGTACGGGCTACGCCATAGAAGCCCGTTTGTATGCGGAAGATCCAGCGAATGATTTCGTGCCCGTTACAGGGAAAATCCATCGATTCTCAGCGCCGGAGGTAGAAGGATTAAGAGTGGAAAGCGCAGTAGAGTCCGGTTCTGAGATCTCTATCTACTATGACCCCATGATCGCGAAGATTATCATGTGGGGGGAGGATAGACAGGCTGCCCAGGGTAGATTAGGCTATGTGCTAGATAAGTTGGTTTGTCAGGGTACCACCACCAACTTGAGCTTCCTCAGACACCTTCTCACAAATGAGGACTTTCTGCAAGGAAAGTATGATACCCACTTCATAGACAACAAGCTGGACCTGAAAGAAATTAGCAGCTTATCTACTGAGAACGAGATCGAACTGGCCGTAGCGGTCCTGATGTTCAGATGGGCGGAGCGTCAAGGAAGAAGGAAGCTACTCAGAAATCTGCCTTCAGGTTGGAGAAGTAACTTTTATGAGGCCCAAAAGGAAAGCTATCTCATAGGAGAAACGGAAATTACGGTAGGCTACAGAATGGAGGGAGAGAACTTCCACATTCAGGTAGGAGAGCAGGAAATCCAATGTTCTCTGGCTGCCCATTCTCCAGAGAGTATCAGCCTTAACATCAACGGTCTTCAGCGAAGTTTTTCCATCATCCAAAACGGAAATGATTTCTTCATCCATTCTCAGGGACTAGGGAATCATAAACTCACGCTAAAAGATAGATTCCCACAGAAAGAAAAGGAAAAGGTAAAAGGAGGATATGAATCTCCCATGCCATCTCAGATAGTAAAAGTACATGTAGCAGAAGGTACTAGCATCAAAAAGGGAGACCCTTTATTGGTACTCTCTTCCATGAAAATGGAAAGTACGCTGCTGGCAGAAGAAGATGGAACATTGGAAGAAGTCTTCGTAACAGAAGGTCAAAATGTAGAAGCGGGCTTTTTACTACTCAAAATACAGGAAAACTGATATGAATTTCTTTGAGCAAAGCCTGCTGGAACAGGCCCTCGACCAAACATATGCTTTTATCAAGGTAGACTTCCAGGATCATGTCCTGACCATTACGCTGGATAGGGCTGAAAAGAAAAATGCCCTGCATCCCCATATGGTAGCGGAACTAGCATTTGCTATGCAGTATGCGAAAACCCAAAAGGATGTGTGGGTAGTAGTGCTGGCTTCCCAGGGAGATGTGTTTTGTGCAGGCGCTGACCTCAAA
>JBCDBC010000911.1:0-3086 GCA_039184535.1 Bacteroidota bacterium
AATCCCATATGACCCGGTTCCGCCATTTGGCATTCTACGTCTTCGTCCGTTGGTCGGAAGCTCGGAATCGGAGATGGAATTGACTGCTCTTGATCAACATCATAAGGATCGATATCGATTTCGCTGAAAAAACGAATGTCCATGTACCCCAAAACAAGAAGAAGAAAGCAGTAAATACAGTAGAAAGAATAACGCCCGGAAGCGGTGGCATGAATAAGTGATTTTCATCCTTTGGATGTTGGTGATGAAAACCATGTACGAGGTGATGAAATTTCTGAACAAACTTGGATTCTGTTACAAAATGGAAAACATATCTGTGCAGGAAATACTCAAAAAACGTCCAGGTAAACAGACCTCCGAAATACAAAGACAGACCTATTGCCCAGGAATCTACAAAATCGTACTTACTGTTGATGAAAAGTAGGGCAGAAATAATTAGCCCATATGTGATACCTGTAGCCCATGGATTACTTCTAATCAGAGCTTCCAATACGGGATTTTGGAAGACCCGATCAGTATCCTGTTGATTAATGTGTGACATACTCGGAACTTTATGGTTAATAATTGCTGTTGGGGAATTTCACTTGAAAGGTCTCAGGTCTGTGTCAGTGTACTAATCCATTCCCCAAAATTTGGATAATTCTATACGCGGATAAAAATAACAAACTTTTTTACACAATCAATCAATCAATGGCCAGTAGCCTGCGAAATATAAACTTTTCTCTATTTGTTACTAACTGTTAGGTAGGGATTGAAGAACATGCCTACCTATAATTAGGTAGACATGGATCTATATTTATGAGCTTGGGCCAGGTTCAATTTCCTGACCAAGTTTTTCTACTGCTACTTTAGCATCTCGCAGCCTGCAGTTTGCATATTTCATATACAACTTGATGGCCGCTATTTCTCCCTGATACGTTAGTGCAGCAATCACTTCTTGCTCTTTCCTGGGAGCAAGGGCTTTCAATCTTGAGTTAGCCATGAGCTGAATCATATTGGAAAATAGAACATATTAAATGGTGCGGCCAGCAATATCGTTTGGTCCATATAGGACACCGAGAAGCTGGGATTAGGTACTTTCGAAGCCGGGTTAATGGCTGCATGGTCAAAAAAACTTTTATCTATGCATACATACTTCCTTCTTCTTCAGAAGGGCAGTATAGATTTTACGATTTTCAGTAATGGGTGTTTACACAGGACAGCATCTTTTCCTGTCAGATTCCATACTCAAACCAGTCTGCCCCAAAAGCTATTCCCTTATTCGTGGACTGAAGGTTATTCTCTTTTTTGGTGTTGACCTTGGTGAGTGAGTACTGAAAAACTCTGTACAGTTTTGAAAACCAATTTTTCATTTAATTGAGGGTAGTTGATGAATTAAACATGAATGAACTGTTGGATAAGCAGGTAAGCCTGAGATAACTCTTACCCCTTAATTACCTTGAAAGCAAAAAAGACGAAGAGGGATTGGATATTACCTGACCAGTAAGTCTAATTCCAATATGAAGATCAGGATGTTGTCTAGCGTTAATCAAGTATACGATGGTGTGATTTCATTTTTCGGACTATACGTATGATCGGCACGAATACCTGACTTATAGCTTCTTTTTTTTTCCTGAATGGATTCTTTCAGTTTTCCTCTAAACATGCACATCCTTTTTCTGTTAAGGAGAAAAGACCCTCTATGAACCAAGAAACTGCAGCCATCTGGCTGAGAAGAGATCTGAGGCTGGATGATAATACAGCATTGTACCATGCCTTGCAGTCCGGAAAACCTGTCATTCCTGTTTTTATTTTTGACAAACATATTTTGGATGAGTTGCCAAAGGCAGATGCTAGAGTGGAATTCATTCACAAGCAAATAGAGAGGCTACAGGAGGAGCTAACTGCTGTGGGAAGTAGCCTGATAGTCAGGTATGGAGTACCTGAAGAGATCTGGCCTAAACTCATAGAAACATTCCATATCAAACAGCTGTACATAAATCAAGACTATGAACCTTATGCCAAGTCCAGGGATGCTATGATTTCAGAGTTAGTAGAAGAGAAAGGGGGGAGTACCCATTTTTTCAAGGATCAGGTGATATTTGAGAAAGAGGAGATCCTAAGTAATTCTGATAAACCTTATACAGTATTTACCCCCTATAGCAGAAAATGGAAAGCTGCCCTCAGCCAGGAAAGGGTTAGCTCTTTTCCCTCAGAGTCTCTTCTAGAGAATTTTTTCAAGAGTTCTGCTCTGCCTATTCCTTCTCTGGCAGAAATGGGATTTAACCCCTCCGGCATACCCTTCCCCCAGTCAGTCTTTGATAGGGACATCATTAAGATCTATGATGAGAAAAGAAATTTCCCTGCACAAAAAGGGACTACCCGGTTGGGGATTCACTTACGCTTTGGGACCATTAGCATCCGGAAGCTGGCTAGGACCGCTATAGAACTGAATGAGACGTATCTAAATGAGCTGATTTGGAGAGAATTTTATATGCAGATTCTCTGGAATTTTCCCCATGTAGCCATTGGACCATTTAAACCTCAATATGCAGGCATACCCTGGAATGAGGATGAGGAGATGTTTCATAGATGGTGTGAAGGGAAAACAGGCTTCCCATTAGTGGATGCTGGCATGCGGGAATTAAATGAAACAGGCTTTATGCATAATAGGGTAAGGATGCTTACTGCCAGTTTTCTGGTAAAGGACTTACTTATAAATTGGCAGTGGGGAGAAAGATATTTTGCTGAGAAGCTCTTGGATTTTGAGCTGTCTTCCAACAACGGAGGTTGGCAATGGGCAGCAAGCTGTGGGACAGATGCCGCACCCTACTTTCGGATCTTTAACCCCGAATCCCAAATGAAAAAATTTGATCCAGGACTCCACTATGTTAGAAAATGGGTGCCTGAATTTGGAACTCCTATATACCCAAATCCTATTGTAAACCACAAGGAAGCCAGAGAAAAAACGCTTAGTGTTTTTAAAGAGGTGTTAAACAGTAAGTAAAAAGTACATATTCCTTTGTAAGCTGGGGAGGCTCTTTTATCCTCAATACCCTAATGCTCATTCTTATATGAGGGAAAGGGCTTTTTATCTTTCTCAGGAA
>JBCDBC010000912.1:0-3083 GCA_039184535.1 Bacteroidota bacterium
ATAGGTGTTAAACTGTATGTGAGTTTGAAGAGGGGGACTAAGCGTTTGCTCAGTTAAAGTCAATACTTATGTTTGAACACATCATCCAGGCATGCACTGCGACCCTGTCGCAAACACAATTTTATCTAGAAAAATTAGACCCCAACCATTACGCTAAAAAGCTTACCATCTTTTCCGGCTCTTCCATAGGACAACACACTCGTCACGTCATTGAGTTTTACCAATGTTTGCTTAATCAATTACCTTCAGGAGTGATTAATTATGACAAAAGGGTAAGAGAAAAGAGGATAGAAGATGACTCAGCATTTACGGCTAATCTTGTAGGAGAATTAATTGAGCAGCTAAATTCGCTGGAACCTGAGCGGGATCTGATTCTGGAAACCAGACTTACTTCTGAAGAAGACACTTATTCTCTGGTACCCACTTCGCTGGAGCGCGAACTCATCTATAATATAGAGCATACCATTCATCATATGGCGATAATCAGGATCGGATTACTTCACTTTGATCCGGATATGGACATGCCTTCGGACTTCGGGTTTGCTCCTTCTACCATTAACTATCAGATGAAGCAGTAAGTGAGCATGAAAGGGCCCATAGAGAACATACGGTATAAAATGCATCATTCTGCTTTCTGGATCAGATTGCTTAACTGGGAGTACTGGCCTATGCATCTTGTGTATACACCTGTTTACCTGTACTACTTATTCCTCTCTCTTAAAGCCAGGGCCTTTGTCTTTTTTAGTGCAGCTAACCCCGGCATAGATATGGGAGGCCTTCTGGGTGAATCTAAGTATGATATTCTCCAGAAAATACCTTCCGCTTATATCCCTAAGACCCTCTATCTGTCTAAAGAAATGAGCCATGGGGAAGTGATCTCTGCTTTGGAGAGGGCTTCCATCTCATTTCCCTTAATTCTGAAGCCTGATGTGGGAGAGAGAGGATTCATGGTAGAAAAAATTAGGGACGAAGTAGAACTAGCTGATTACAGAAGAAGTGTTCCTACCACGCTATTAGCCCAGGAATACATCCATTATCAGGAAGAAGTAAGTGTGCTGTATTACAGATATCCTGAAAAGAAACAAGGAGTGATAAGCTCACTTACTTTGAAAGAATTTTTACATGTGGAAGGGGACGGAGAAAGAAACCTGGAAGAGTTAATTCTGGACTACCCAAGGGCCTTTCTGCAGTATGAAACGCTAAAAGAAAGATTCTATGATCGTTTGAAGGAAATTCCGCCTAATGGAAAGAAGATAGATCTGGTGGCCATAGGAAACCATAGCAGAGGGACCAAATTCTTAAATGGGAATCATCTGATAGATGAGCAACTCATGGCTACCTTTGACCATATCAGCCATCAGATTGACGGGATATATTTTGGGCGATTTGATATCAGATATGAAAGTCTGGAAAGCTTAAAGAGAGGGGAGAAATTTAAAATTCTGGAAATAAATGGAGTAAAATCAGAGCCTACACATATTTATGATCCTGATTTCTCACTATGGGAAGCCTACAAGGTGCTGTTTAAACAGTGGAATACCATTTATGAGATCAGTCAGCAAAACAGGCAAAAAGGTGTTCAGGTAGTAGGTTCCAGAGAAGCTTTCAAGAGAATGCTTGAGGTGTTCAAGTATAAGAAGGATACGAGAGAATTTGCCGGAAATATGGGTTAATGTCTGATGGAAGATACTTCCCTACACTGCTAATGTTAATTTCGTAGCTATAAATTCTTAACCCGAATGTTTACCATTGTCCAGTCTATTATTCTGGTCTACCTTCTGCTAGGTATACTTTTCGCCATCCCTTTTCTGATCATAGGCATACATAAGGTAGATGAAGCTGCTAAAGGAGGGTCTTTCTGGCTAAGACTCATTCTTTTCCCTGCTACTATCTTTTTCTGGCCCACCCTCCTCAGAAAATGGATAGCCTCCCGGACCCACTCTTAATCTTCGACAAGCATGATACCTTCTTATAGAAAGCGACACTTAAGTATTTGGATGTTATTAGGGCTTATTCTGCCTGTTTTGTTTATGATGGCATTTAATGCCAGGACTGGAGTAATAGGATCAGATATACAGCTTGATGGAGGCAAAACCATAGGAGAAACAATCAAAAAAGTAGAAAGTGAAGAATGGGGGACGTTTGCAGTCTTCCAGAAATTGGATACTGCTGATAGCGTCATTCTGTCCAGCTTGGAAATTGACTTTATGAATAATGAAGGCCTTCCCTCAGCCTGGGTAGAAGTAAATGATGCTCAAGGGAATAGCTTCCTCCTCGGACAACTGGTAAAAACAGGGCCTCAACTCTTTGAATTACCAGCTTCTTATTCTTCCGAAGAAAGTTGGCAGCTGTCTATTCAGGATAAGATTAAAGAAAGAATCCTCTATCAAACAGAACTCTAATCATGGGGCATACTTACCAGGCCATTTCTTGGAACAGGCAGAAAAAACGATATGACAGATACCTGCTGATTGGGGTAGTTCTATATCTTTTGATTTTTAGCGCATTATTTATTCTCCTAAACCCTAATGGAACGCCGGAAACCCTCATCATAAGGGCTACAGGTACATTGGGAATTCTCATGCTGCACATGATTCTGATGATAGGCCCACTGGCTAGATTGAATAGCAGATTTCTACCGCTTCTCTACAATCGTAGGCATTTTGGGGTGAGCATGTTCCTGATAGGGACTATTCATGCCATTTTTAGCATCATACAGTTTCATGCCCTTGGGAATGTGAATCCCATAGCAAGCATATTCATCTCGAATACAGATTATAGCTCTCTGGCAGATTTTCCCTTCCAGGTGTTAGGCTTTTTTGCCCTCATCATATTGTTGTTAATGGCCGTAACCAGCCATGATTTCTGGCTGGCTAATCTTTCACCCAGATTTTGGAAGGGCTTACATATGCTGGTGTACGTCGCCTATGGACTCCTCATCATGCATGTGATGCTGGGAGTGGTTCAGTCAGAATCTCACTCTGGAGCAGTTGGCTATCTGGGTGTAGGCTTTGCCATGATTTTGGGCTTACATCTGGCTGCAGGAATCAAACAGCTCAGGGCAGATAAAGCCAGTAAAGCTG
>JBCDBC010000913.1:0-3081 GCA_039184535.1 Bacteroidota bacterium
ATTCTCCCTATTGGATGGCTGCACGTCCCGGACTATTGGGACCTCTTTTACCTTTTGAAAAAATTTAACTGATAACCTATGGGCTTTTATAAATTTGGCGTGCCTAAAGACCTTGTAGAGAAGCTAAAAGCATTCGGAGACATAAACGTCTTTGTTGAAACGGGTACCTTTACCGGAGGAACTTCCCGCTGGGCCGCCAGCCTTTTTGATCAGGTTTATACCATTGAGATTAATCCTGAGCTTAGGGCGCAGGCCATGGACCTCTCCACGGATTTTGACAATATCAATTTCCTCCTGGGTAACAGCAAAGAAGTGCTGCCGGAAAATTTACCTAAGTTCGGCGACAGTGTACTTTTCTGGCTAGATGGACATTATTCTGGTGGAATAACAGGGGGAGAATCAGATCAGTGTCCAGTAATGGAAGAGCTACAAAGCCTGGTAGGAGTTAAAAATCCCTACATTCTCATAGATGATGCCAGGTGTTTTCTGGGAAGGCCACCCAAGCCCCTAAATAGTGATGACTGGCCCGGAATAGATGAGATCTTCAGTTTTCTGGAGAAAAACTTTCCCAATAACCGTTTTACCATCCATGATGATGTCATCATTTGTGTACCTGAACAAGCTTGGGAGGTGGTATTGGAAGATTGGGATGAGAAGTACCGAGAACGCTACCCCACCAAACCGGAAAAGAAAAAGATCTGGGAATTTTTCTAGAAAGCCATCCATAGTTTTATCTGTCTAACTGTTCTCACATGAGCTTATTATTGGATTTAAAAGTCAAGCTAGCAGAAGTAAAGAAGAAAAATGAAGTCCAAAAGGAGTATAGAGAGTTTGTAGCACAGGCTTCCACCACTACTTCCAGATTTGATTTGGATGAGCGGAATAACCTGTACCTTATTCATGATAAGACTGCTACTACTCCTTATGAAAGGCACTATGTATACCATCCTGCCTGGGCGGCCAGAGTGTTAGCAAGAACTAAACCGGCTGTGCATGTAGATATTTCTTCTACCATAAAATTTGCTACAGTAGTCTCAGCCTTCATTCCTGTAGACTACTATGACTACCGTCCAGCTAATTTGCATCTGTCTGATTTGAACTCGAAGGCTGCTGACCTGTTAGATCTGCCCTTTGATGATAATGCTATTTCTTCACTTTCCTGTATGCATACGCTGGAGCATGTGGGCCTGGGGAGATATGGAGACGAGCTAGATTATGACGGGGATATAAAAGGGATGAATGAGTTAGAACGGGTTTTGGCACCAGGTGGAGATCTGCTAATTGTGGTGCCTATAGGTAAGCCTAAACTCGTATTTAACGCACACAGGATCTATTCTTATCAGCAAATCATTAATCAGTTTTCCAATTTGAACCTACAAGAATACGCCTTGATTCCGGACGATGAAAAAGACGGTCACCTAATCATAGATGCCACAGAAGAAATGACAAATAAGCAGAGTTGGGGGTGTGGGTGCTTCTGGTTTAAAAAGTAAGGATTAGGCCCAAATTGAATGTAAGCCTCATTGAAAGATTTACCATTAACATGAAGGAAACCTATTTATATTATAAAAGAACAAATAAGCGCATCATTTTGAGTATGAATGTTTCCTACTGTGTAAGTATTACCAGCTTCCTCATTCTTTCTTTTACTAACCTGTTCAGTCAAAACCACCCCATTTTTTCTCAAGAATCATCCCTTATCTATGACCTGATTTCTCCCTCACAGAAACAATGGGGGGGAGTTGTAACTAACAGTACTACGGTAGATCCGCCCATCTTGACTGATGTTCAGTTCTGTGGGACATCAGAAAATGTACTTGAGCTGCCAGAATCCCAAAATATATATGTTTGGTGGCTGGATTCCTTAAGTTCAGACATACTAACTTTTGGAGATCAGGCTATCCTTAGCCCTACCCCAGACCAAACTGATACTACCTTTTTTATTTCTTTAGCGGAGAAAGTGTCTGAAGGTGGTATAGGAATACCCACCATGAATAGTGGTATATATTCAAATTTCCCTAGGGGGCTACGGTTCAATGTATTTGAATCCACTGTTATAGATTCAGTTTCTGTCTTTGCTGATAGTCCAATGGATATGACTATCCTGGTTAAGGATGCAAGTGGAAACATTGTAGCATCAAAAGAGGTGAATGTTCCTAATGGAGGAGGACAGAAAAGCGTTATTCCGGTAGGATTCCAGATATCTCCAGGGTTTAACTATACCCTTGAAACTGCTAATATGATAGGGGGGAATTTATTTTTGGAGAATGACGGAGTAGCCTACCCTTACACCATTTCTGATCTTATCTCGATAACCTCTTCTTCTCCTGGCTTTAGTGTTATCTACTACTATTTTTATGACCTAAAGGTGAGTTCTCTAGACTTAGATAATGCATCAGAACGAACCTCCCTAAAGGTAGATTTTCTTCCTTCTCCAGAGGTAGATCTTGGGAGAGACTCTGTTGTTTGTGGTGATGATTACCTCATTTCTGTGCCAGATCAGGGGGCTACTTACAGTTGGAATACTGGAGCCTCTACAAATGAACTCCTGGTAACTGAAAGTGGATCGTTTACGCTTACGGCTAACATTGGTCAGTGTGTTACCTCAGATTCAGTTGAGATAACGCTATTGGGGGCTCCTCCTGAGCCTATTCTGAACGATACTACAGTTTGTACTTCAGATCAACATATCATTTCCATACCAGAAAATGGATTTGGCTACACCTGGTGGCGGACTCAGGATAGTGAGATTCCCTTCGCCTTTGAGAGTCAGATTACAGAGGAAATATCAGATACAACGGTTTTTTACGTAGAATCTACTAAGGCTAATTTTGAAGGGATAGCAGGCATCCCCACCTTGGAAAATGCCGGCTATGCCGCCGCTCCCAGAGGACTTGTGTTCAATACGGATAAATTGATCCGCATAGATACAGTGGATTTATACGTAACAGCAGATGGAATGGTAACCATAGAACTCTGGAATGCACAGGATTCCGTCCTTTTATCAAAGGAGGTTTCTGTGGAAAGTAATTTACCTGGTCCATCCCAGGCTTCATTAGGCTTTATTGTACCTCAGGGAAC
>JBCDBC010000914.1:0-3080 GCA_039184535.1 Bacteroidota bacterium
CTCAGGATGGGGTTCAAAGGGATACCCGTTTTAGCTCTGGGTTCGCTACTACCTGGTTAGCTGGAAAGGAGTTTAAGGTAGGTAAGAACAAGAATAACAGCTTTGGGGTGAACTTTCGGGCTTTATGGAATGGAGGAGGACGGTTTTTCAATTTCGATTTGGCAGCTTCACGAAATACAGGATTTGGGATACGGGATTTTGAAGGAGGATACAGCCTGGATGGAGGAGATTATGTGAGAATAGACCTACGATTAAACTACCGTGTCAATAAACCTAAATATGCCGCCACACTCTCTCTGGACCTGCAAAATGCTACCAATAGGGCGAACGTATTTAATTACTTCTACAATTCTAGCACAGGACAGCTTCAGGCTAATGAGCAACTTGGATTGGTCCCTGTCCTAAACTTGAGAGTAGAATTGTAAGGAGAATTTGGGGATTGAGAAGCGTTAATTTACGTATGGAGTATTCAGGTTATTGATTCTCTGCTTAGATTGAGCGAAATACGGATAAAGAAAAGCGATTCTCTCTATGAAAGACCTGGTACTGATGGACCATGATGGAGCCATAGATGATCTGTTGTCTCAGATGCTCCTCATGCGGATGGAGGATAAGGAAATTTTAGGTGTGACAGTAACTCCAGCAGACTGCTACATAGAGCCGGCTATGGAAAGTGCCTACAAGCTTTGTCAGCTTATGGGGCAGGAAGGTATCCCTCTTGGTAGAGGAGATTTTTATGGGATAAATGCTTTCCCAAATGAATGGCGAGCCAGACCGGAAGTGATCAATTCTCTTCCAATGCTCATCAACCTCCCTGAGCCACCAGATCCGTATGCCTATCCAGAGGCCGCCAATCTGATCATCCAAAAGCTTCTTTCAGCCCAAGAACCCGTCAGTATTTTGATGACAGGTCCTTGCTCTAATTTGGTGAGGGCCCTAGAAGCAGAATCTGCCTGCAAGAGTAAGGTCAAGCAGATCGTGTGGATGGCAGGAGCCTTTCGAACGCAAGGGAATGTGCAAACCTACCAGCATGATGGTTCGGCGGAGTGGAACGTCTACTGGGATCCCGTAAACTCCGCTAAGTTAGTGGAGATGGAACTGCCACTGATCATGATCCCGCTGGATGTAACTAACCATGTACCGGTAAACAGACCTTTCCTGGCTAAGTTAGCTTCTCAAATAGAGTTTCCCCTTTCCCATTTGGCTGGCCAAATGTGGGCATTAACCGTAGATACTATTCCTTCTTACCACTACACTTATTATATGTGGGACATGCTGGCTACCAGTTATCTGGCACTGCCTGACATATTTACCCTGGAAACAGTTCGTGCTAAGGTAAGTGTAAGGCCTCCTAATGCTGGACAAACCATGATAAGCGCTGATGGCCATCTCATTCAGATAGCGCTGGATGTGAAAAAGGACAAATTCTATGAATATGTGTGGGAGAGACTGAGGGCCTAGCTTAGGACCATTCCCATTCTCCAGATTTGTTTCTAACAAGAAGATGTGTGTTCTCCACTGCAGAGAGAGGAAGCTTCCCATATAGGTGTGGGAACAGTGCCCCATCGCGACTTTCTTCCCATTTGAGAATATCCTTTACTCGTTTCTCAACTATCTCCAGAATGACTAACTCCTGGTCCTCCTGAAAGTGAAGGGTTGCTGTAGAAATCAGCTGCTCTTTGGTGGAGCAGTGGATGAACCCCTCTGCTTTTAGACTTGTATGGGTATACACGCCTTTGTTTAAGGCCTCCAACCATTGTTCGTGGGTAGCTAAGTGGTAGATCATTGGTTGAAGTCTATTTCTGCGTTATCGCCTATGCTGATGCTGTTGGATTTCCCCTTCAAGCTGGTATCATTCCCGATAACAGAGCTATGGAGAATGATAGCATTTAAGTCTGAGTAAGCACCTAGTATAGAGTTCTCTATGACAGAATTGCAAATATGGGTATTCTCCGCAACTGCTACATAGGGGCCTATGATAGAATTTTCAATCTTACAACCCTCCGCTATGTGGATGGGGTGAATGATCACTGAGTTATGAAACTGGTAGTCTGGAAAAGTTTCCATCCTTTCAAGCAGGATACGATTGGTTTCCAGAAGAGTCTGTTTCCTTCCACAGTCAAACCAGTTCTCTACAGAAATAGACTTGAAAGTCACCTCTTTTCGGATCATGAGCATTAAGGCATCTGTCAGATTATACTCTTCATGATCTCCTATTTCCTCTTGCATCATTTCTTCCAGGGATAAAAGCAGCTTGGGAACCTGTGGGATCTTATATAATCCTACTAAGGCCAAGTTACTGGTGGGAATCTGGGGCTTTTCCTTCAGGCTTTTCACCATAGAAGACTCATCCAGTACCGCTATCCCAAACTCACGGGGATTATCTACTACTTGTACGGCTAACATTCCCCCTTCCCGCTTCATTACCTCTTTAATGGTTTCACTGTAGAAGATGGTATCACCCAGTATGATCAGAATTTCTTCCTCTTCCTGGAGTAGGGGAGCGGCGGACCAAATGGCATGGGCAAGCCCTTTTCTAGGCTCTTGGGTGACAAAGGAGAGTTGGATTTTATCATTGTAGTGTGTCTCTACGTAATCCTGGATTTTTTCCTTCAGGTAACCTACTACGAAAATGAATTCCTCAAAACCTGCCTCTATCAGATTATCTATGATGTGGCTGAGAATAGGTTTCCCGGCCACAGGGATAAGAGGTTTAGGCTGCGTATGCGTATGAGGTCTTAAACGGGAACCCATACCGGCAACAGGAATCACGACTTTCATGTAGGAAAAGTACGACAATTCTCTCAACAATCAAGTTGATACTACCTCCTCTTCTTCTGCGTAATTACAAGATAAATTCTACTTTTGTAGGGTTAAACGACCCCCATGTAAAAAGTGGGTTAATAGAAGGGAAAGTGTTCCCAGGGAATTTAGAAGGCCTAGTGAGTTTATGATTGTTACTGAAGCAATTTCTGATCAGGTTTTTAAGGATATACAAGCAGCCAGTCAAAAAGTGGGCTTATCAGCCTATGTTATTGGGGGATATGTCAGGGACTTTCTGCTGGGTATCAGAGGGGAAG
>JBCDBC010000915.1:0-3079 GCA_039184535.1 Bacteroidota bacterium
ATGTCGCACCTAACAGGGTTTTATCCAATCTACTTCTTCTACCAAGGTATCAGCCTACTGGGCTTTGTAGGGCCGTATGTTGGGTAAAGGTTCTCCGCTTCATAGTGTAGAGCTTATGAGTGAATTACTGTTAGCCCATTCCAGTAATCGCTGATTGAATAATTCTGGTTCTTCCAGCTGAGGCGTATGCCCACTCTTTTCAAATAGATGAAAGCTAAAATCCGGAATGGATTCGTATTCTTCCTGCCATAAGGTATAAGGAATCACGTAGTCATAAGTTCCCATTCCCACCCAAACGGGAATAGTTAGCTGAAAGGAATCTCTGAATATATCATAGTCATGAAACACGCTTCCAAATAGATGGCCCGTAAGTTCTGTATGAGCCGTCATGCCATCCCACAACCATGTAGCGTCATAGAGAGAGTCATACCAGTATTGGGCAGAGGTGGCCACGTAAGCTTTGGCAAAGTCGTTAGAATTATCCTCGGCCAGCTGGACCTGCAAGGCTTCCCACAGGCTATCTTGTAGGATCTTTCTTTCAGGATGGGCCGTTTCCCATAGATCAACTACTGCCTGATCAAAGTCCTCATTTCCATGTTTGGCAGGAGAACCTATGATCACCAGACCAGAAATCTTGTCTTGATGTCGCTTGGCGTATTCCATGGCAATGGTTCCATGAATAGAGTGTCCTATGAGTAAGGGCTTTTCCAGTCCTAGCTCCTGTCTGGCTGACTCTATATCTGCTACGATTTCTTCTATCCCGTATGTCTCCAGATTTACGGGAGAATATTCTTCTGCAAACCACCGTAGGTCGACATAGTGTAGCTGAAAATGCTTCTCTAGTTCTTCAGAGAATGTCTTAGGATAGTAGATATGTGAACCTATGACCAGGGTAGGGATTCCCGTTCCTTCTATCACATAGTCCAGGGTAGTGGAATCTACTTGTATGCCTTGGTAGGTAGATGTTGCCTTTCCCTCCCGTTCTTTCTTAGGAGAACAAGCAAGAAATAGAAGTAGAATTGAGATTATCAAATAGTAGCTCTTCATGTATAGTTAGTCTATTCTTTCTCTTTGCGCCTTCGCGACTTTGCGTGAATACACTCAGCAGCGACATTCCCATTCTACGGAATAATCTTCATAATCACCCTTTTATACCTGGTTAGAGAGGGGGTTCCTTTGTCAGACAGCTCCAGGATAAAGTGTACGGTCTCTTCCTTGTCCACCTTAGGGGCAGTAACGTATACCCTGTGCACATTTTCAGCTCCCATATTGATCTTCCCCTGATAGCTACTGGCTTCAGGATAATGGTACCAAAGGAAGCTTAGGTTATCTCCATCTGGATCAGTAGACTCAAAGGCATCGAGCAGAAAGCCTTCTCCTGACTTTACACTGAACTCAGCATTATGGCTTAAGACAGGTACAGGCGGATGATTAGCTTCCTCAAAGCTGCTGATACACCAGTCCATTCTCCCGGCAAAATCATTCTGAAAATCGTCTCTCCAACGCCATAGGGTTACTTTCTGATCAGTGAATGTATTTGTGTCTCGTTTTACCGTTCTACCATATTCCCCAAAGACATAGGGGGTATAGCTATCTTCTGCATTGGTCCATATGGGGCGAGTCTCAGGCGCTATGGTTACAATGGAACCTCCTTTCTTACTAGGATCAAATGTTGGCTGATATAGCTCATATCTACCTCCCCAGCCTCCCCACTCAGGATGATCTGGATCCTGCAGACCGTTCAGGATAAGGGATAAAAAGGCGGGTGTATCTCCTTCCATTCCCCAGGCTACATCCGGATAATTAGCTCCCAGAGGACCGTGCCCTTGCTGGATATGCTTTGACAGCCAGCTATTGCTGATGCTTTCATTGTTGATCCCTTGCACATAAGAATGGACACCTGTCCAGGTGGCGCTCCCATAATGATCCCCTGGTGTGACTATGTAGAAGAGATCAGGGAAGTTGTTTCTGATCCACAACCCACTATCATCCTGGTCAGAAATGGTATACACCCTGAGTTTGGATATGAGTCGCTCTACTTCTGCCTGAGACTTGTTTTCCTTAATCTTATATAAAGCTTGTGCCAAGGTATTTACGCCTCCCCAAACCGATATCCATAAAGGTCTGGCATCTTCTTTCTCTAATTCTTCAATAATCAAATCAGACCCTTCAGTATCCATTCCTTCACCTACGCCCAGCATACCATACTTGGGGATACTGTTCTTCACTAAGCCTTGAAGAAACGCTTCGGTTGGATAGCCTTTCTCGTGAAGCAGAAGGTTAGGCTGAACTTCCCCGTACGCTTTAAGGACTTTTCGGATAGATTCTGGATGGATCTCATGCTGAAGCCAACAGGAGGTTGTAGCTATTATACCTTTGATGTCAATCTGGTTGGCATATAGAAGAAGCCTCACTAAGGACTGGGTATCATCAGGGTCTGCTTCTATGTCGGTGAGAATGATGACTCTATGCTTTTCTTGCTCCTGAGCATCTAAGGGCTGAATATACAGAATGAATACTGCTAATGGAATAATAAAGTAGGTTTTCATGTTCTCTGATTGATTGAGTTAAGAAAGAGAACCTCTTAATGTTTACCTACTTGTTATTTGGCGCTTTTTTGCACTTTCTTCACCTCTTATTTGGGCCTAGGATACCAATAGTTGTAAGTATTTGAGTAAAAAATCTAAATAAGCTTTCCACAATTTTTTCATTGATCATCTAGACTCTATTCTATCATACAGTATTCATATTCTCTAACAATCCATTCTATATCCCTTCTTTTGTATTCACCTGAAAGAATCTTTTCAGATACAGTAGGGCATTTATTAAAGAACGTAGAAAATTTCTCTTTGAACTTTTTGGATTTCACCTCTAAGAGTGGGTCTTTTTTGTTGGCCCGAATGAAGAATTTGGTTTTTTCTATAGGAGTATAAAAAGTTCCACCTGCAGGCCCCATTACAGGTAAATTGCCAGACTTTACATATCTGAATAGCTGAATGGAATCTCCTTCAAATACCCCTTCCATAAAAATATTTCCGAAAGAAATAAAAGTCTTTGATCTATTGACTAGATAAAACTC
>JBCDBC010000916.1:0-3078 GCA_039184535.1 Bacteroidota bacterium
GCTTTTTGAATGTAGGTAGAATCCCACTGTGTCATTTCTGGTCCTTCAACTACCAGTGTTTCTTTCATCGTGAATCCCAGGTCTTTTTCAGACATGAACTTTAATTGAGAATAGACCGTAATGGTAGCTGCAATCAGGATAATGGAGCTGGCAAACTGAAATACCACCAGACCTCTCCTTAGCCATCTCCCTTCTGAAGAATGGGTGAAATTACCTTTTAGTACTGTGGAGGGTTTGTAAGCTGATAAAATGAAGGCAGGATAAATACCTGACAGGAAAGAACCTATAGCCAGTATCAATAGAAGAATTCCCCCCATGAAATAAGCTTTGTACCCAGCACCAAATAATAGAGAAAGGGAAAGAGAAACCCCCATGTACTGGTTAAAGTAGGGATGGATAATTCCGAGGAGAACAACAGCAACCAGTATACTTAGCAGATTGAGGACAAAAGATTCGAATAGAAACTGCCTGATCATTTCAGTACGTGTAGCGCCCAGCACCTTTCTGATGCCTACCTCACGGGCTCTTTCTATGGCTCTACCTGTGGTAAGGTTGATGTAGTTGATCCAGGCTATAGCCAGAATAAGGATAGCCACAAAAAATAGCGCATTGACTACCTGGCCATTATTAGTAATACCAATTTCATATTCAAGATCAGAATGTAGGTGTGCTTCCAGGAGAGGTTGGAGGCTAAATTTTTCTACGCTTCCACTAACCTTATCACCCTCAAAGTGACGTTGACTGAAATCTCCAAACTTTTGCTGGAGTAGGTTGGCGTTAGCTTCCTCAGATAGGAGAACATAATGATAAATCTCAGACATGGTCCAGGACTCATCAAAGTTAGAACCGAAGAATTGGATCAACGTTTCATAGGACATTAACAGCTCTAAGTCGAGATGGGAATTTTCAGGTACATCTTCAAAAATGCCTGATATGGTAAACGGTAAAAGGTCTTCATCAAACAGAATAGTTTGACCTACCAATGACTTGTAGTTTACATCATTGCCATATAACTTATGTGCTACCTCTCTTGACAGCAAAATAGATTTTCCCTCCGTTAAACAGCTGCTTTTATCTCCTGCCAATAATGGAAAATCAAATATCTGCAGAAAGTTTTCATCTACTGCATAGACCTCATCCTGCACGAATACCTCATCTCCAATTTTAGCGGCGGATCTTCCAACTGGCATTATCCGGGTGATTTGCTCCACTTCAGGATAATCACGCTGCATAGCTGGACTCACGGAAGGATAGGTAATCATGCCCTTTTGGATCAGTTTTCCCTGTTGATATCGCTCATTGATAACCCGGTAGATTCTATCTGCTTTCGTATGGAAACTGTCAAAACTCCATTCCTTACTTACGTACTCCAGAATCATGATACTGGCCATAATCCCAATAGCTAAGCCAGCAATGTTGAGGAAGAAAAACTGTCTGTTTCTGCTGATTCTTCTTATGAGAATGTTCAAGTGTGTAAAGTGCATAGGTATGTTGCTGTTTGTAGAAAGATTTTCAAAGGGGATGCCATCTCATAAAAGATTGATAATCAGAGGAAAATACCTACAGGGAGTAAAGGAGTTGTTCCACTTTGGAACGAATGACCGTTTCATTTTACAACAAAGGAAATTATCAGACATAGGCCAAAGCATAAAATGATCAGCTATTTTAGCTGAAAATCAATACATATATGACAACATCCCTTGACCTCTCTATAGTAAGAGCTGCTTTTCCAGGTTTACAGTCAGATTGGATTTTAATGGATAATGCTGGAGGTTCCCAGGTTTTGAAAAGTGTAGGGGACAGGTTTCAGGAATACCTTTTTCAGACTAATGTACAGCATGGTGCCTCCTATCAGGTATCTCAGGATGCGGCTTCCAGGGTACATGAAGCTAATAAAGCCATGGCTACTTTCATCAATGCAAAGGAAGTAGAAGAAGTGATCATGGGACCCTCCACCTCTATGCTGCTAAGGATATTTTCCTGGAGCCTGGGAGAATTGCTAGAAGAAGGAGATGAGATCATAGTAACTAACTCTGATCACGAAGCCAATATCAGTCCCTGGAATTCTCTCAGAAAAAAAGGGATCGTCATTAGAGAGTGGAAAGTAAATACGGATAGCTGGAGAATGGAGCCAGAGGACCTCAGACCTCTGCTGAGTGAGAAAACCAGGTGGGTGATGATGACTCATTCCTCTAATGTGTTGGGCGCGGTCAATCCGGTAAGAGAAGTAGCAGATTTGGTTCATGCACAAGGCGTGAAGCTGTGTGTAGATGGGGTAGCCTTTGCCCCACATAAACTGGTGGATGTTCAGGCCCTGGATGTGGACGTGTATGTTTTTAGCTTTTACAAGGTGTTCGGCCCTCACCACGCGTTGATGTATGGGAAAAAAGAACTGCTTCTGGAACTCCCAGGTGTAAACCACTATTTCATTACAGAAGCGGATATCCCCTATAAATTCCAGCCTGGAAACCTGAACTATGAGCTGAGCTACAGCACGCTTGGGATTTACGATTACCTCCTGGATATGGCGGATAGACATAAAATAGCTGGAGATACAGACCTGGAACGCTTAAGAGGGATTTCTCGGGTTATGGCGGCACATGAGCATAATCTAACTACCCACTTTCTAGCCTATTTGAATAGCAGACCTGATGTGAATATCATAGGTCCCTCAGAAGCTGACATAGATAGCCGGGTACCTACTATCTCATTTGTGATAGGAGAAAAAAGTAGTAAGGAAATAGTAGAAAAAGTGGACCATCATAAGATAGGGATCCGCTACCAATTTTACTCAAAATTGCGCCTGACTTAACAGACGGCCAGTTGGATGATATCATTGATATTGCCAACACGGTAAAGTTATCTGGCTTGATTGCTACCAATACCACTATTGCAAGAGAGCCCCTGCAAACTAGCCCGGAACAAATCAGTCAGATCGGAAACGGTGGTCTGAGCGGAGCACCACTTCGAGAAAGAGCTACTGAGGTAATTCGGTATTTACATCAGAAAAGTGAAGGCAAGCTACCAATCATTGGGGTAGGGGGGATAGATAGCCCTGCTGCGGCCAAAGAAAAGCTA
>JBCDBC010000917.1:0-3075 GCA_039184535.1 Bacteroidota bacterium
CGTGCGTCCGATCCAGTTTCACGCCCAGTTCTTCCAGTCCCAGCCCGTCTGAATTCGCCCGACTCTTTTAGAGAGGATAATTTTCCTTACTTAATAAAGAACTTTCGTTCCAAAAATAATCAGGCCATGCATTACTCGGGGGAAAATACCTCTCCTATCCTTCCTCATTTTTTTGTATATTTAACAGACTTGAGAATAGGCTTACAGCAGGATTATAATAGAATGGTGTGGAATCTATGGAAGAACATTAGGTTCATGATTTTGACAGCTCAGACACTTTTTTCCAGATTCTCCCTCTCTTTTCATGATATTATCGTTATAGAGCTAACCACACTACTATTACAAAGCCCATTCACTCGTTATTCTTACCCCGATCAACCTAGAGTTGATCCTGAGACATTGTTTTGAGAGGAAGTCGTCCGATTTAATCTTACCAGTAACGCTAAGGTTACTGAGACAATCTTTTAACAGGGATTACTTAAGGAATTTGCTTATGGGTTTTAAAGACTATTATCGAATTCTTCAGGTGGATCACTCTGCCAGTGAAGAAGATATAAGGCAGGCTTTCAGAAGGATGGCCAAGCTATATCATCCTGATAGCAATCCGGAAGAGGGGGCTAGTATTATCTTTAATGAGATAAATGAAGCTCATCAGATATTAAGTGATCCTGCTAAAAGGCATAAGTATGATTTCCAGTATAACCTCCTCTTACATTTTGTTCAGCAGAATGCACCCACGGTGGAAGAGCGAATGGAGGCGTACCGTCAGCGCTCTCAGTTTAAAAAGAATACTCCTCCCCCCAAAGTATCTCGTGCGCTAAAGGTCTACGCCAATGTAGCCCAGGTATTCACCTTCATGGCCCTCCTGTTTTCCATTACGCTTCTTACGGACTATCTCCTGCCCAGGAAGCCTTACGTAGAAATGGTAAATGCTTATGGGGCATTAGAAGATGATACCAAGGGCTACCGAGTACACACTATGCATTCCGACTTCCAGGTGGAAAAGGATGTAGCGTACTATATGCAGCTAGGTGAGATTATAGGTATTTACCGAACCAAGCTTTATGCCATAGTAGACCAGATCAGTGTGAGAGAGCAGGGAGAAATAGTGCTCATGAAACCTATGACCAATTTATACTCAGGTCCCTTCTGGGCATTGGCACTCATGCTTTGGACACCTTTATTCTTTCTCCCAAGGCATGATGTGATTTTGAGGTCCTGTTCGGGTACCTTTAATCTGCTGCTGGCCTACATCATGCTGCAGATCCTGATCATTTCTTATTGAAATCTTTCAGAAACTTTTCTTCATGTCATCAAAAAGACGTTTTCTACGGCTTGAAGCTACCTATCTTTGATTCAAGATTTAAACTGCTTGAAATAGCCCATGAAAACGAATCTGTTTTTTTGCCTCACCGCCTTGTTCTTCGCTTCCTGTATAGGGACGGACGTTATAGAACTTACCAACGAACCCAGTGTCAGCATTCTTACCCCAGTGGAGACCCTCCAGGTAGGAGATACCCTGGAACTAGATGCTGAGTACACCACCCGATTTGGTGGAAGAGAAGAAACTAACATCACATGGACCAGTCTGAATGAGAATATCATCCAGATTCTGAACCCCAATTTCATTGTGGCGGTAGACACAGGAACAGCTACCATAGTAGCTGCTGTGGATGACGCACAGGATTCCATCACCATCCAAACTACTCCCGGACCTACCTCATTCAATGAAAGTAGGGCAGCAACCTTCCAAGGGAAGAACAACTACACCGTAAATGGGACTGCTCAACTCGAAATGACGGAGAGTGGGCTTGTGCTAAAGTTTGGAGAAGACTTTGTTACCCAAAGGGGCCCTGGACTCTACATTTACCTGGGCAATTCTGGTACCAGCATAGCCGGTGCAGTAGACCTAGGAGAAATTAAGGAGTTTACCGGCGAGCAAACCTATGCCATTCCTGAAGGTGTGGAACTCAATTCATTTGATTTTATACTAGTCTATTGTAAACCCTTTGGTGCCTCCTTCGGATGTGGCGTACTAGAAGAATAATCCCCATGAAAAACCTAACATACATTTTGCTTGCTGGACTGCTATTCAGCATCCAGTTCACTTTTGCCAGTGGATGGCCACAGCCAAAGGGTGGCTCCTATCTGAAGCTGGGACAGTATCTCATCGTTTCTGACAAATACTTTGCTCCTTCCGGAGATGTGATAGACATAGTAACCACAGGTTTTTACTCTACTTACTTATATGCTGAGTACGGCCTGACCAATAAGCTGACAGTTTCTACTTATGCCCCCTTCTTCGTGAGAAGTACCTTGAACAGTCTGGAGACGTCAGATGGCTTTAAGATCACGGAAGGTGATGAGGTGAACTCCTTTGGGGATACCGACATCAGCTTTAAGTATGGCCTTTACCAAAAGAATAACTGGGCGCTGAGCGCTTCTTTAACCCTTGGACTTCCCTTGGGAAATCCTACAGGTGGAGAAACCGGCGTCCTCCAAACAGGGGATGGTGAATTCAACCAAATGCTAGCCGTAGAAGTAAGCCGATCCTTTAATAATGGCAATACCTTTCTTTCTGCTTTGGTAGGTGTAAATAACCGTACCGAAGGCTTCTCGGACGAATTTAGGTATGGCTTTGAAGCTGGTGTGAAGGTGAGCAAGCACTGGCTGATTCTCAAGATCAACGGAATAGAATCCTTCCAAAATGGAGATGCTGAAGGAGCGGGAAATAATGGAATCTTCAGTAACAACCTAGAATATCTCGCCATCACGCCTGAATTCAACTTTCAGGTACAAGAGAACTGGGGAGTATCCTTCGCTGTGGGGGGTGCACCTATCGCGAGGAGAGTACTAGCGGCTCCTTCCTTTAATGTGGGGCTTTTCGCGACCTTATAGAGAATAGAAAGAAGGTTAGAAAACTTAGCGACTTGGCGTCTTTGCGTGAATCTATTTGCACGCTAAGGCGCCAAGCCGCTAAGAGGGGTTTATATCCCAATATCCTCACACACATAATCTGGTGATATACCAGAAGCCCTTATAGCTACTTCCGCGTTAGCTCTACTTGTATTACCA
>JBCDBC010000918.1:0-3067 GCA_039184535.1 Bacteroidota bacterium
TGGTAGAAGAACTTCCTTTGATCACCTCCACCTGCTTCAAGTCCAGAGGCGGGATCTGCATAATACTGAGTCCTCCTGCAAATCCCCCAAATAAGGGGAACCCATCTTTCAGGATCTGGGTGTACCTCCCGTCCAACCCTTGAATACGAATGCTCTGATTAGCAGAACTGGCAGAAGTTTGCTGCATTTGTATGCCAGTACTTTCCCGCAGTAGCATGGCGATATTCGTAGAGTTCATAACCGCCTTTTCTGTAAGCTCCTCTGCCCCCAGAAATTCGATCCGGGTGGGACCATTCTCTATAGTGCGGCTGCTCCGAGTAGCAGTTACCACCACAGCCTCCATTTCATGGCCTTCTTCCAATAATATGGTTATCGGTTGGTCTGAGGATAAAGGAAATACATAGGTCTCTTCTATGGATTCATAACCTACATATGAGAAAATGATGTCCTGAGAACCTGACGGTATATTTTGAAGGACAGCCAGTCCTTCGCTATCAGTACGAGTGCCAATATCCGTCCCTTCCAAAAGGACTGTTACCCCTACAAGAGATGCATCAGAATCCGCATCTTTGACTAGGGCCTTAAATGTATGCTGGGGTAAGGCTTGCATACAGCAGGCTAAAAGGAAAATAAAAATGCTTAACCTTTTCATACTAGATGATTATGTATGAGCAGCCAGGATATGGCTATCCCACAGTGCGTTTAAATGTGAAAACAGAATGAAAAATCGAGGAAAAGGTTAAGCTCGGGGAGGATGCCAGACATCTGAAATGGCTGGACTTATGAAAGAATAGTTAATCCAGCTGTTTGGATCAACATGCGAGAGTGTAAATGGGTGGATAACTGTAGAAGTAACGAAGCTATGGAAGCATTGACAGGAGAAAAAGGGATTACATACATCTGCACATTCATCTCCTGCTTCTTCCTGATGTTCCTCATGTTGGGTCTCATCATGATGTTCATCATGGTCATGGGTACAACAGATCATTTCAGGAAAATCATCCACAATACTCAGTGTCGGCAAGCTTGCCAGAAAGAGTGAGTATACTGCCAATATGAGAGTAATTCTCTTCACTGGCCTAAAAATAGTAAAATCAATAAGAATTAGTATCTCTTAGGTCATAAACGGGTGAAATTTGTTAGAAAGTGACATGCAATCAATCAATAAACACCCTGCCAAATGTACATCCCATTAAAGCTAAATATGTAAAAGGACTCTCAAGAATATCTCCTCTGCTTTGGTAAGCATCATAGTTCTTGAGAGTCCTAATCACTAATGGGCGTTGAGCCCCAAATGAAGGCAGGTTAACCTATTGTTCCCCTAACTCTTTTAATCGTTCAATCGCCTGACCATTATCCGGATTCATTTCCAGGCTCTTTTTATAGTTCTTGATTGCCTCTTCCTTTTGGCCAGCCTGCAACTGGAAGTCGGCCAAAAAGCTATAGGGGTACCACTGGTCAGGATAAGCCTGAACGATCAACTTTAAGATATCAATGGCCTTATCTGGCTGCCCCTGTATGGCATATTTCTCAGCAAACCTGAAGGTATTTCTGTCAGAGATGTTATTGCCTAGTTGAGCAAGGAGTTCACTCGCTTTTTCAAAGCCTTGCGCTTGATAGGTTTGTACGACCTGTTCTGTGTTCAGGAATTCCTCGATTTCTGGTGTAGTGCCGAAAAACGCTTTCCTAATATTGGTCCTTACTTGTGCCCAACCGTCCATTGGGCTACGGTTTGACATACTGAGAATAATCAAGGGCTCCTCCTGTACCATATCTAGCTCTCCGGAAATACCCGGTGCGCCCCCATTATGGCCATATACTTTCTTCCCATTTAAATCTCTTAGACTCATTCCGTATCCATAGCCATGTCCGAAATGATCTGTGGTCATAGCAGTGAATGATTCTGGACTGATCAATTCATTCTTTTTGAGGGCCAGGGCAAATTTGTGGAAGTCTCCCACAGTGGAAAGGCCTCCTCCTGCTGAACTGGATAGAGGACCACTAGAGGTCATGCCTACTGCTTGGAAAATATGCTCGTTTACATAGCTGCTGTAATCTGTACCAGATACTTTTTCAATGATGAGGCCTAACACAATAAAGCCTGCATTGCTGTATCGCATTTGTTCACCTGGAGTGAATTCCAATGGATCATTGACAAAGTATGGTAAATAGTCGCTAAGGCTTTTGATGGACGCTTTGTTCTGATCAAACTCCGGCCCAAAAAAGTCTCCGAGTCCGGAAGTGTGGGATAACAATTGCTTAAGGGTTATCTGCTTGGCTTCCTCATTTGGATAGTCTTCTAGTATCTCTCCTATGGTCTGTTCAAGAGAGAGTTTCTGGCTTTCTATTAACTGCATAACGGATACGGCCGTGAACATTTTCCCCATGGAAGCAATGTCATATTTAGTCTCTATTTGGTTGGGAGCATTGTCTCCGCCAGACCCGTAAGATTCTTGAAGCAGAATGTCTTTCCCATCAGCGATTAGAACCGTCCCTGAGTAGTTCTTGCCCAAATCTGTACTGTCCAGAAGTAGTTTGATTTGGGCTACTTGTTCTGAGTATCTGGATTGGGAATCAACGTTTTTTTGGCAGCCCATCAAGTAAATAAAAAGTAAAGTTACAGTGGTTAAGTTTCTCATAATGATGTGTTTATAATTATCTTGTTCAGAATGTGATAAAGCGTCCCTCTTTCTTCTTCAGTGATATTCTGTTGGGCAGTTTTTCTATTCTCCAGAATTACTGGTATGGCTAGCTCCAATATTTTTTTACCCTTCTTGGTAATTTTTAGGTCCTTTTTTCTGCGGTCATACTTATTCTCCTTTCTTTCTACAAAGCCCTCCTTCACTAACAGCTCCGTCATCCGGGTAATAGAAGCAACATCTTTAAACAAGAGTTCGGCCAATTCTACCAGACTGATTTCAGGCTTCCGGTCTATCTGAATCATCAATAGTATTTGATTGATGGTGATTTTATACCCCAGCTTGTTAAGGTTTGCTTGTGCCATTGTTCGATACTGCTTAATGGCCTTCTCTATCTGGTAGAAAATGGTTTTAGACGGGTTTTGAAA
>JBCDBC010000919.1:0-3066 GCA_039184535.1 Bacteroidota bacterium
CTCGAAGGCTTGAATTGTTCCATATAGCTTTGTCGTTTCGAGAGCCTCAACGACCTTTTAAGGGACGATTTATGTTGATCACCTCACTTAGTTCCATAGATCAGTTTAACAGCCCCATTTGGGTATGTCTTCTGGTCCAAAAGCTTCAGATAAGAAGATCCTTCATAATGGTTAAACAGGTGGATTCCTTTCCCTAAATAAATAGGGATGACTGATAGATGAATCTCATCAATCAGACCCTGTTCCAGAAACATAGCATTAATCTGGCCTCCCCCAACCAACCAAATATGCTTGCCCTCTTTTGCTTTGAGTCCTTTTACAAAGTTGATGATCTCACCTGAAACGAAATGAACGTGCTCATCCTGTTTGAGAGAAGTATCCTTGGTAAACACATAGTTGGTCTTGTCTGGATAGGGAAAAGGGACATCAAAACTCTGCACCAGCCTATACGTGCCATTGCCCATCAGGGTGGTATCTATGGAAGCATACATGTGCTGGTAGCCATAGTCTTCACCCTCTATATGGGAGAAATTGTCTAACCAGTCCAGGCTTTCATCTTCCCTGGCGATGAATCCGTCAAGGCTGGTGGCAGTGTAAAGGAGGATCTTTCTCATTATTCTTACAGATTTACCCTTTAATTTGAGGCTTTTCTTTGAGAAAAGAATTATCCAAGTAAATCCTGCCAGATGAACAACCTCCTTCAATTTGAAACCGAACGCTTAATCATTAGACCCAGTCGACTGGATGATGCGCCCTTTTTTGTGGAACTTCTAAATACTCCCGGATGGTTAGTAAATATAGGTGATAGAAATGTGAGGACTGTAGCAGATGCCGAAGAGTACATACAAACCAGAATTCTATCTCAGTTTGAGCGAGTGGGGTATGGAAATTATGTAGTGGAACGAAAAGAAGACCTGGAGAAGGTAGGTGTAAGTGGTTTGTACGAAAGAGAAGGATTAGCAGCCGTAGACATAGGCTTTGCCTTACTTCCCGCCTATGAAGCCAAAGGGTATGCCTTTGAAGCGACCCAAAGAGTAAAAGAAGCTGCCTTTGGTGAGTTTGGCTTACACAAAATTCTGGCGATAACCACCCAGACCAACTTCCCTTCTCAGAAGCTGCTAAAAAAGCTAGGGATGGAATTCACCAAACTTATCAACCTCCCCAATGATCCCGAAGAACTTATGCTATTTGAATTGGAGAAGGCTGATATTTTATAATCAATATGGAAGGTATTATTTACGACATAACCGCTCATCTTTTACAAGACTTTAAGAAAGATATTTATCAAATTCTATTAACCGGCTCTCAACTTTCTCCTAAAGAGATAGACTTCTGGTCAGATGCCGATTTAGGGATTATTCTAAATACTTGGGAAGAGTTTGATTTAAGTAAGTGCTTACAAAGCCTTTCCAATTGCTATCCCATAATAGCACAAGAGACTCATCTTGCTACAGAATCTATTATCATATGCCTCGTCATGAGGACAAGTAAGGGCTTAGCATTTCTGGACATTAGTTTCTATTCTATACGAAAATGGGAAGATGTATGGCCTACAAGAATGAGTCCTTTCAAGGTTCTTTATGGGTCTCCTCTTCCCGAGAAAAAGGAGGCTCAAAAACCTTCTGTTACTACCTTTACTTATTCTCAAGAAAAAATCTCCCATACCTGGTTTCTCTTCTTCCAAACTATGAAGAAGTTTAAGCGAAGGGATAATCTTATTGGACTTCACCTGATGTTGGAATTAGTGAAGGAATACTTGGTCATAGAGATGATAGAAAGGGATGTAGCCAAAGAGACAAACATACACCGATTTGGAAGTAATGAACAGCTTCCTGCTTCCATCTCTTCTTTAGAACTACCCTTTAGCACTATTAATCAAAACCTAGATTACCTACTTAAACTAGCAAACGAATTTGATCAAAAATGGCAGCAATATTTTCCCGATTATCAAAGCAGGCTTTCTGTATTTGAGCAATATGTAGCCGATAGTATAGATAAACTTTCTCCTTAAAGCATCTATTTCTCCCTAGTGGTATTCTTTAAATAGCATAAAGCGCCTTTTAGATCTGTCATTGAACCTAGATGAAAGCCTTGACAAAAAGCCAGTGGATCATCTTATCTCCCATCCTTGTGGTTATTGGTTGTCACCTGTCAGCAAGGATAGGTATGCACTTCATCGGGAAATGGGCGTTCATACCGGTAGTCCTTACAATGTGGGCTATAGGCCTATTTTTCCTCAAGTTAGGAAGTGCCAATAATTCAATGTCAAAATGGCTCAGCAAAGTCCCAGGTAAATTTGGCTGGAAATTCCTGGTTTTATTAGTGGGTTTGCTACCTATTACACTGTTCCTTTCTTATTGGGAGCTTCTATTATCATGGGAAATCTTTATTCCTTACCTCATCCTGGCCCTGATAAATCCCTTCATAGAAGAATTTTATTGGAGAGGCTTACTTCTGGATCATACCCAGCATTGGAAGAAGTGGCAGGCAGTGTTGTATACCACTTTCCTTTTTGCCCTTAATCATCCTATGTCTTTCGGTATGTTCTCTGAGCTCAACTGGGGATTCTCCGTATTCATTTCCACCTTTATTATGGGAATCATTTGGAGTGTCGGGTATCAGAAAATAGGGAGCCTACGGTGGATGGTCTTTTCTCACTTCCTTGTAGATAGCTTGAATGTATCCGTACCAGCCTTTCTGGATCTCTTCAAGCCTATTTGGTAACAGAGAAAGTCTTCCACTTATCACAAAAGCTTCCTACTAGCGTATATAGTGCATAAGCTACATGACATATGCGCTATTTTGTAAACACCGCTCTGCTTACACTAGCTCTTTCCCTACTAAGCTCTTGCACCATAAATCCTGTACCTGGAACACCAAAGCAAGCACTACCTTCTAATGGTGAGACAGAATCTACGGAACCAATCGAGACTCATTTTACTTATGGGAATCCTCATCACTTTGATAGTCTGGGACTAACTATCTTTCCATTGACTTTTAAGAATACTCCTAAAGGCTATGCCTCCAAGACTCGTTTTGATGAGTACAGTAGCTATGATAGCAGGC
>JBCDBC010000920.1:0-3061 GCA_039184535.1 Bacteroidota bacterium
GCCTAATTATAAAGATTCTTTTCTGCCCTTATGTACGCTATTCAGGTCCTAAGCGCGCTTAGGAAAACAGCTACTCTTGCATACAACCCATTAGCCTTTCTACTCATTTCTGGATTCTGCTTATTACCGCATTTTACACAAGCTCAATTTGCTATTAATGGAACTGCCACCCAGCTTTCTGCTGACTGCTATCGGCTTACTGAAGCTGTAAATTCTTCTTCTGGATCAGTATGGTCTGAGGAGAAGGTAGATATTACAAGAGCATTTGATTTAAGGGCAGAAATTTATCTGGGAACCAAAGATGGTAATGGTGCTGATGGAATGACCTTCGTTCTTCAACCTATTAGCAACAATATTGGTGTATCAGGAGGAGGAATAGGGTATGGAGGCATTAGCCCATCTTTTGCAGTTGAATTTGATACCTGGTCAAACGGAAACAATGCAGATCCTTTTTACGATCATATCGCCATCACCAGAAACGGTGTACTCAATCACGTTTCCCAGGATAATTTGGCGGGACCAGTAAGAATCCTGGCAGGGGTAGACAATGTAGAGGACGGAAGAACCCTGAAAGTGAGATTTACCTGGGACCCCTCTTCTAATGAGGTAGCGGTGTATGTAGACTGCGCCCTACGCCTAACGGCTACAATAGACCTGGTCAACGACATCTTCAATGGTGATCCAGCCGTATTTTGGGGATTTACCTCTGCCACTGGCGGTGCTAATAATGAGCATAGATTCTGTCTGGATTACGTATCCTTCACAGAAGCCACCTGGGATACCTTGACTACCTGCAGGAATGCAAGTATTACGCTCGGTGGGAGTAATGCAACTGGTAGTACTTATTTGTGGACGCCTTCTACTGGATTAAGTGATAGCACTGTGGCGAACCCAATTGCAAGCCTTATGGCTACCTCCACCTACTATCTGGAAACAACTGATACATGTGGGCTTACTCGCTTTGACACAGTTACAGTAGTGGTTTCAGATAGCTTGGTAGCTGTGGATGCTGGCGCAGATCAAAGTATCTGTCCAGGAGAAACCACTCAACTTTCGGGAACAGGTGAGGGTACGCTTCGCTGGGAACCAGTTAATCTTTTGAATGACTCACTCATCGCGAATCCTGTAGTTTCTCCACTAGATACAACTACTTTCATTCTCACAGCTACCCGTACAGATGGATGTTCATCTTCTGATACAGTTATCATACTAGTACTTCCGGGTCCAGTCGCAGATGCAGGACCTGATGCCAGCTATTGTGAAGGGGGACAAACGCTACTTTCAGCTTCTGGCGGTCAATCTTATACCTGGTCGCCCACAGCTGGCTTAAGCAATCCCAATATAGCCTCTCCTACCCTTAGTGAAACTCCAGGAGGATGGTATAGAGTGGAAGTCACAGATAGCCAGAACTGTACAAATACGGATAGTGTCTTCATAACCGTCCATCCGCTTCCAGATGTGGATGCAGGACCAGATACCAGTGTTTGTATAGGAGAAAGTATTCGGCTAAGCGGAAGGGGACTTTTGAATCTTGAATGGCAGCCAGCCTCCCTCTTTACGCAGAATACCATTCCGAATCCCCAGGTAAGCCTTATTCAGAGCCAGACGCTCATCCTAACTGTAACAGACCAGAGCTTGTGTAGCAATCAGGATTCTGTGAATATCACCGTAAATCCTATACCTGTCCTATCCGCAACTGCAGATCAGTTGATTTGTGCGGGAGATAGTGCTCTGCTAAATGTCAATGGAGCAGAAACTTATACTTGGTTTCCAGATGTAGGCTTGAGCGAATCGGATGCCTCAAGGGTCATGGCCTCTCCTAATTCGGATACCCAATATATGGTTATAGGCGTGGATCAAAACAACTGCCAGGATAGTGCAAATGTCCTTGTCTCCCTAAAGGATAAGCCCGTTGCTTTGGGTCCGGATTCACTTACTCTCTGTCCTGATGACCCTTTTACTCTCTCAGTGAGTGGTGGAGATACTTTCTTATGGAATACCGGAGAAACCACTTCCTCCATAGCCTCCAACCTTACTAGCTCACCTAGCCTGTTTTGGGTGATTCCCTTTCTGGATAATTGTCCCGGAGATACTGCTTTTTCTGAGGTCAGGTTTCACGATTACCTTGCCAAGGCAGACTTCACTCTCAATACTGAAAGAGCTCCTTACCCGGCCACTATACAGGCAATAGACCTTAGCCAACATGCCACTTCCTACCAATGGCAATTTGGAGAAGGTTCCTCTTCTACTGAAACTAATCCAAGGAATATCTATGCCACGCCAGGAACTTATCTTATCCAACTTCTGGTGGAGGATAATAACGGCTGTTTAGATAGTGCAGAACAGCAAATAGAGATTCTGAACAGGAATTTATTTACGCCAAATGCATTTACCCCTAATGGTGATGGGAAAAATGACAGGTTTTTTATTTCTATCGGTATGATGAGCTCCTTTGAGATAGCCATCTTTGACCAGTGGGGGGAGCAGGTCTTTCAAAGTAATGACATAGACTTCTCATGGGATGGTACTCACTCAGGAAATTCTCTTCCAGAGGGAACTTATTCGTTTCTCATCAGGGGTACTACCGTTGAAGGGGTACCCATCGTAAGACCGGGTACCATTAACATGTTTCGTTAATTTATCTGCCCAGAGGTTTACGGGAGGCGAAGATCACAGAGATTTCCACACTCAGCATTCTCATTCTTCCTCCGTTAAAGTTCTCTATGTCTGGGTTAGGATTCTTCAGCACGTTACTTACGCCTACATGGTAGTAAAGTCCGGTATTGATGTAGCCGAAGTTAGAAGTAAAGCTTACGGCTGCCCCAAAAGGTAGATGAAAATAGATGTCGTTGATCTCTTTGTCAGGCGTATCTTGGAACCCACTCGCATTCCATCTGTATCCTAGAACTGCTCCTATTCTGGGATGAAATACGCCGAAACGGGGACCTGCTTTCAGATCTATTTCTATGGCTCCTAGCCCGCTCTGCCTGTCTTCATCAAAGTCTTCCATGATTACAGGAATCCCATTTCCGCCTGGATCTTTATACAGCACATTCATCCC
>JBCDBC010000921.1:0-3055 GCA_039184535.1 Bacteroidota bacterium
AGAGATAAAAGAGAATGGAGGATACTGGGAGAGAAAATCTGCAGTACGACTGCTTAGACTTTTGGAAACCATGAAATCTGGCTATTTAGGAATTACAGAGCTCACTAGATAAGAAAATACCTATGCTAATATCAGGCAACTAAAAAGTAAATGATAATAGTTAAATATGTAAATTGATTTATCTCCAGTGGGATTGTAAAAAATTCAGTAATATATCATCCCATGATAGATAAAAAGTAATTCCAGCCGTTCTAGTGGTTTTATGATGAATATTCATATAGGATGGAAGTACGCCTTAGGTAGTGTAGCATTTGTTTCTCTATTTCTCTACCTATTGGTTGCAGTTTGGATAAACCCCTTGCTGGAAGAAACGGCACGAAAAAGCATTTCGCTTGCCTTGGGGGATAAATATGAACTGAATTCCATAGACGTCAGCCTCCAACTCTGGAACCAAGACCTCAAAATCCAGGATGCTATCATCTCCCTCGATAGTACTGCTAACGAACAAATTTCTCTCTCAGATACCCTGGAAGAAAACCGATTTCAAATCGAAATTCCCTTCTTCGAGATCAAGGATCTGGATTACCAGAAACTCTTTCAGGAAAAAGAGTTACACATAGGAAAAATCATTCTGGAAAAACCTACCATTAAGTGGTGGGATGTCAATTCTCCAGATAGTGTAGTCATAGTCAATGATAGCAGCTCCAAAATAGATTTAAGCACGCTTGCAGCTAATGCTGACCTATTCCCACTTATCAGCAAGCAGTTAAACAGCCTGAGAATAGATGAGGTACAATTCCAAAACGGAGAGCTAAGTTATTATCAGCCCAATGGCAAAGGACAAAATCAAATCATTGCAGATGACTTTTCTCTTCAGATAGAGAATTTACTGATAGACTCCACCTCTCACCAAGTATCCCAAAAAGCTTTCCTGGCAGATGAGGTGAGATTAGAAATTTCTCTCAAAGATTCCCGCTGGGTCCTCCCTGATAGTAGTTATCAGATAGATGTGGGAAGTTTCGGTATATCCACACCTGAACAGCTGATGTATGCTCAGAATGTGAGCCTACAACCGCTTCACCTTCCTGATAGCAGTCATCCGGCTACTAGCCTCAACATAAACATTCCGAGAGTAGGACTGGAAGGAGTGGACCTGGAAGAAGTACTTAGCGGAGAAACTCTTGAAGTTAGTCATCTGAAACTACGTCAGCCTTCCATCACCTTATACAAAGGGCTGAAGGCTACTACCTCAAAAAACCTTCAGTTACCTAATCTCTACAAACTGATAGCCCCAAAATATAAGGCGATACGCATAGATACTTTCTCTATAGAAAACGGTCAACTCGTGAGAAAAGAGAAACCTGATGAGGTGACAAACTCACTTTTCATTAACCACTTAAACTCTTCATTCAGGAATATCATCATAGACTCCTTATCACAGCAGCAGAAAAATAAGCTTTTCTATTCTGAGGACATAGAGGTCTCTATAGCTGATGCAGGCCTTAGTTTAGCGAAAGAAGGGTTTATTATCAGGGTGGATTCACTAGAATTCTCCAGAGCAGATAAAAGCCTGAGGCTGATAGATAGTTGGCTAATTCCGACAGACCAAAATAAGGCAGATATACTGGAAGCACATGTTCCCTCCCTTTCCGTGAAAGGCATCAATCTTCCTGAAATATGGTATGAGCGTCAGATAACCATAGAAGAGCTGCTGTTAGATTCGGCTGAAGTAAGCTTGACAGATTATCCTTCCCGTAGGAAAGCCACATTGAATGCTATAGCTACAAATGATTATGAGAAGCTGTTGAGTGATGCCTTCAAAGGATTTGAAGCAAAGAGAATCACCTTTAATGATGGCAAGTTTTTCTTAAATGATAAGAAAGAACGGCCTATTAACGCCTTCACCGCTAACGATATCAACCTGGACATCCTACAACTAACTCTGACGCCTAAAATGATCATGGGCCAGAAGCCTCTACAAGTGGAGGATGTCATGCTGGAATTTGACCTGGCAGATACTTACATCACTCTCCCTGACAGTAACTACAGAATCAGCTTGGACAACTTTGAATTTTCCTCCGCCAGGGAAGTCCTGGAAATAGATGCCCTAAAGATGGTCCCTACGCTTAGAACTGAGTCAGATACTATTTTATACAGTTTGGACTTTCCTGACTTCAGACTTCAAGGCTTTGATTTTGGAGACCTATATTTCCACCGCAATCTTACCTTAGATAGTCTCCAGTTAACATATCCAGCACTCACCATAAATGATTATATAGACAGACCTCCTTCCCCCCTTCCCAGGATGAGCGATGTGGAGTTTTTCCCACTGATTGAGAATTACCTGGATACGCTCTGGGTTAAGCACATGGACATTCAGCATGCTGTTATTTCTCAAAGCCTTCAAAGAGGTGATACGGTGAGGGAACAGTCTTTTCCAGACATTTCTCTCATCATGAAAAACTTCTACCTGGACAGTACCATCAGCATGACCAGAGATAACATCCTTTTTGCTGAGGACATAGACATGCACATCAGGGACTATGCCATTAACCTCCCTGATAGCTTAAACCGGCTGGAAATGAAAGATCTACATTACAGTACCGGAAACGAATTTTTCCTAGTAGATTCTCTTTCTATCCATCCATATAAGGAAATCGGCCCAGATCAGCAACGGACAGATATAGACATCCCCAGATTAGCCCTTCAGGGGATTAATGCCTTTGAGATTCTGGCAGATAAGCAGGCCCATCTAGAACGCTTATACCTGAATAGGCCAGAAATCTCGGTTGATATCAAGGCTCCCAAGACATCTACACAATCAGATTCTACTAATACCCAATTGGATTTATACCCACTTCTGGAACCCTTTGTGGAGGAAATACAGATAGATGAAATTCTCTTCTTTCAAGGCAAACTGGATCTCAGTTCCAAGGATGAGCTGTTTAATCCTTTTCACGCTAACAATATCTATTTCTCTATTCAGAATTTCGAGGTAGACTCTTCATCCATCAGTAACCTTCAGACGCCCTTCTTCGCTGATACCATTACACTG
>JBCDBC010000922.1:0-3055 GCA_039184535.1 Bacteroidota bacterium
ATCAGAACCAGCAAGTATTCCATGGTTCATAACTACAAACTGGAAATCAGGGACTGTGTCTTTAAGGACCTGGATGTAAATCACAGTTTTGAGGTGTTAAAGATTTTCAAAAACACCTTTGCAGAATCCATCATCATAGAAGATTCTCACTTAGAGAACATTAGCGGGAGCGTACTGGCCATGGATAAAGAAAGTGATGATATAGGCATTTACAATGTAGAGAATGTAGAAGTGAGAAATTCTCTCTTTAAGAATGTGGGGGGTGCTGCCATAAACCTATATAGAGGTGGAAGAGATGAAAGTACCTTTGGGCCTATCCTGAGAGTGGATCATTGTGTGTTTGATGAAGTAGGGAAGGACAAAAGAAATGCAACTTATGCATCAGTGGCTATCCATGGCGTACAAGATGCACTTATAGAGAATAGCATCTTCCATGAAAGTAAGCCCTTACGCATGCACCTCGTAGTAGGTGAACCGGTGATCAAGATCCTGAATAATAACCTCTATAACTCAGGGAGAATCATCTCAAATGATCCCGCTTATCAAAGCAGTAATTTGAGTTCACAAAACCCAGCTTGGTCAGCAGATAGCTACCAACTTTCTACTAATTCTCCGCTGAAGGCTAAAGGAAGAGACAATAAAGACCTGGGACTATTGCTAGAATAATGAAGCTATTCCCAAGACATATTACCCTGACTGTAGTCCTTTGGGCTAGTCTGATACTTTCAGTAAAGGCGCAGGATCATCCAAATCTGATTCTTACAAAGGATGGAATAGCGCAGGTACGTGAGCAGTTGAGGGAAGTACCACTGTTTACCTCCAGCCTTGAATCCGCCACAAGAGAAGTAGATGCATGGATGGAGAAAGGACCTCAAGTGCCCTTGCCTAAAGATATGGCGGGAGGCCATAGCCATGAAGTGCATAAGCAGAACTTCTTTTTAGCGCAAAAAGCAGGGGCGCTTTATCAGATTAAGCAGGAGGAAAAGTATGCCAGCTTTACCAAAGAGCTCTTTATGGCCTATGCTAAGCTTTATCCCAGTCTGGGTCAGCATCCAAGTGAACGGTCATATGCCAGAGGAAAGTTTTTCTGGCAGTGTCTGAATGATGCTAACTGGCTGGTATACATGAGCCAGGCTTATGACTGCGTGTATGAATATCTGGATGCAGCTGAAAGGAGTCAGTTAGAAGAGAATCTCTTTAGGCCATACATGGACTATGTTTCGGTTGACAATCCACAGTTTTTCAATCGGATCCATAACCACAGTACCTGGGGAAATGCAGGGGTGGGGATGATGGCGCTGGTTATGGGGGATGAAGTCAGGCTCCAACGGGCACTGTATGGATTAGACCTTGATGGAATAGAAATAGGGGCACTGGATAATGATGGTGGCCTGATCCAGATTCCTGGCCAGCGAACCGCAGGATTTTTGGCCCAGCTAGACAATGCCTTCTCACCAGATGGGTACTATACTGAGGGGCCTTACTACCAGCGGTATGCCATGTCTCCCTTCATCCTCTTTGCACAAGCATTGGAGAATCATAAACCGGAGCTGGGGATCTTTTCTTATAGAGATGATCTACTGAAAAAAGCCGTTTATGTCTTATTGAATTTGACGGACAGTAGGGGAAGTTTTTATCCCGTCAATGATGCACAGAAGGGAATGTCCTATCATTCACGGGAGCTCATTTCGGCTGTAGATGCGGTTTACTATCTGTGCGGAAGAGATAAAGGCTTACTAAGCATAGCAAAAGAGCAAAACGTTTTCCAGCTGGATCAGGCAGGATTTCAGGTAGCTGCAGATATCAGCAAAGGTCTGGCTGAACCATTTCCTAAAATGCCAATGCAACTCAGAGATGGTGCAAAGGGAGATGAGGGGGCTATGGCCATTCTACGTGCACCAGCCGGAGGTGCAGATATCAGTTGCCTCTTTAAATACTCTGCTCAGGGGATGGGACATGGCCATTTTGACCGACTCGCATATTCCCTTTATGACGGAAGCACAGAAATATTGCAGGACTATGGCTCTGCCAGGTGGGTAAATATAGACCAGAAATCTGGTGGAGGCTATCTCAAAGAGAATCAATCCTGGGCTAAGCAAAGCCTGGCACACAATACAGTAGTAGTCGATCAGAGGTCCCAGTTTGGAGGGAGTACGAAAAAGGCTAACCCCTTCCATGCTGACCCCTGGTTTTTCGACGCAAGTGATAAGCATGTTCAGATAGTGAGTGGAAAAGAGCTGAATGCCTATGAGGGAGTAGAACTACATCGTACGCTTTGTCTGCTGACCGATGAAGCTTTTGAAAAGCCACTTCTCATAGATGTATTTCGGGTACAATCAGAAGAGGCCCATCAGTTGGATCTGCCCTATCATTTCCAGCAGCAGCTGATGACGGCCAATTTCTCCTATGATATCTTCGGAGAAAAGCTGGAAACCTTGGGAGAGGGACATGGATATCAGCATGTCTGGAAAGAGGCGGAAGGTACACCAAAAGATAAAGAGGTTCGCCTAGGATGGTTCTCTAATTATACCTTCTACGAGCTGACCACCCTTGCTGATAGTACAGATAAGCTGGTGCTGGCACGCTCAGGGGCGAATGATCCCAACTTCAACATAAGGAGAGATGCTTTCTTCCTCTTAAGAAGAGAGCCAGTAAAGGATGCCCTTTTTGTTTCGACTATTCGTGCACATGGGGCTTATAGCCCTGTATCTGAAATACCCATAAATCCATATCCTGACACTATCAGTCTTGAAGTATTAGTGGATCAAAGGGACTACAGCATCATTGAAATCAAAACGGAGAATCATTCTCCCATGATGTTGATGATAGCCAATAGGTCAAATGATGAAGCTGAACTTCATAAGTTAAAGGTGGGAGATGAGACATTTTCCTGGAAAGGCCCTGTTAAACTTATAAAAACCGAATAACAATGGATCCAATATCTGCAAGCAAAGAATTTATGTTTGGTGATGACATAGCGTGGGAAGAAGTAGCTCCCGGTATGAAAAGAAAGATCATGGGATTTGATGATAAAATCATGCTGGTGAAGGTAGAC
>JBCDBC010000923.1:0-3054 GCA_039184535.1 Bacteroidota bacterium
CGCAAATGGAATGCCTTTGTGGGAGCAGGAGTGCAGATGGATTATCTGGTGAGAGCTTATACTTATAATGATAATACAGACTACCAACCCCCTGTACCGGATAATTACCTAAACTATCCTTCAACTAGGGAAGCCTTTACTCCCATAGGACTTAGAGGGGTGGGACAGATAGGCGTAGATGTAAAGCTTACCTATGAATTGAGCATGAATATGTATCTGAGGGTGGACTACTTATTCTCAGATGTAGAAGATAAAGAAGAAAGTTTTGTGATAGTAGAAGACGGGGAATCCAGGGAACAACTGTTCTGGCCCTATGTAAGAGGAGCTGAGAGAACAGCCTCTACTCACCCTATTTCTTTGGGTCTCGTCATAGGGCTAAACTACACTTTGGGCCAGTAAATTCTCACTTAAACCTCATTTAATTTTACTGAAAATTGATCGCATTCATTCAAGGGAATCTGGTAGAAATTGAACCTACTCATGCGCTGGTAGAATGCCACGGCATAGGCTACGAAGTGAAAATTTCTCTCCAGTGTTATAACCGCATCCGTGATAAGAAAACCCTTAAGCTTCATACCTTTTTTCAGGTAAGAGAAGATGCCCAAATTCTCTATGGCTTCGATGATAAGCAGGAGAAATGGCTGTTTGAAAAACTCATAGGTGTTTCTGGAGTAGGGGGAAATACCGCTTTAATGATCCTTTCTGGTCTTTCTTCTGAAGAACTGCTCCAAGCCATCAGCGCGGAAGATACCCTCACTCTGAAAAGAATCAAGGGCATAGGTGCCAAAACCGCAGCCAGAATTGTACTGGAACTAAAAGATAAACTGAAGGATGCCATAGAGAGCCAGAATAGTACAGCAGGAGTTCCAGTCAATGCTGACTTTATGAAGAAACAGGAGGCTCTCACAGCCCTTACCAACCTTGGACTCCCCAGAGCGGCTATGGAGAAGCGTATAGGCCAAATTTTAAAAGAGCATGGCAGCCAAATAAGAGTTGAAGACATTATAAAGCTTGCCTTAAAGAACCCACAGTAAGAAAGCGCAAAATTTTTCGTTCATGTATGTATACCATGCTACTCTATTACCATTTTGGGTAAAAATTACCTCTGTGAAAATCTTGTAAATCCTCGAAATTATCTCTATTCCAATAGATCCTGTCAGAAGGATATCATTTTTACACTTTTCTCATCTGAATTATTTACTACTTTTACGCCGTTGTATCCAAATATGCCTATGAAACAAAGCTCTACTTGTAAATTTAGGAATACTGCAAGATGTCTCTTTCGTTTCTTCTGAAATCACAAAGATTCTGCTTGCCTGTATGACCGTGATGACCGAACGTTTTAGGAACTAAAAACAGAGGGTTTTGTCTAACTTAAGTGTTTTGCTGCTGATAGCCACTATCACAGCCATATTTGGTATTGATCCTCTTGCTGAGAACCAAGTCGTTTCAAGCGAGCCTGAAGTAATCATTTTTGATGAGCAAAGTCTTTCCATAGACCCCTTCATTGTTGATGAGGATACTTCCAAGAAAAAGAAAAATAATCCTAACCGCAGGCTAGGAGATGCTACGCGTCAGGAGCATGTTTCACCGCTTTTTCTGAAGAATCCTAATAATTACAAGGTAGAGTTTGAGCTTGATAACGATAGTTGGGGGTATAACATCCGAGAGAAAATTGGGGAAACGGATATACGTCGGACCTCTTATATTTCATTTGAAGATTACATTAAGTATCGTAGGGAAAGAGGGATGTCTGACTATTTCAAGGAAATGGCCGTCACCACGGATGAAGAAGCCAGGAAAGGCTTAGGTCCTTCTTTTGACCTGGGAGAAATATCAGACATTTTTGGAGGAGGCGCCATTTCTATCAGACCGACCGGTTATGCTACTCTCCATTTCTCTGTAGACAGAAATATCACTAAAAATCCAGCCTTAAATATCCGACAGCAGCGGGTAACCAACTTTGACTTTGACCAACAGATCCAGCTTGGTGTAGTAGGGGAAATCGGGAAGCTGATGAACCTGAATGCTAACTTCGATACTCAGGCTACCTTTGATTTTGAGAATGAACTGAAACTGGGATATACAGGTACGGAAGACCAAATTCTACAGTCTGTAGAAGCTGGGAACGTGAGTATGCAGCTTGGCAACTCCCTCATGCAGGGACGCCAAAACCTTTTTGGAGTAAAGGCAGAGCTGAAGTTCGGACCGGTACGAGTTACGGGAATTGCCTCCACAGAAAGGGGACAGGTAGAGACAGTAAATGTACGCGGAGGAGGAGACGGTGCAGTAGAAACACCTTTTGAGAAAGAAGCGATAGATTATGACTTAAACCGTCACTTCTTCCTGTCTCACTACTTTCGCTCCCGTTATGAGGCTGCTATCTCTACTAACTTCCCGCTGATCACCTCAAATGTGCGTATCAATAGGGTAGAAGTGTGGATAGAAAGAGGAGGAGCCACTAGAGATACCCGTAATGGCATAGGATTTACAGACCTTGGTGAAACTAATTTTGGTGTGCCGGGACCTCCACCTTTAAGTCGGAGAGAAAGTGGGAATCTATTCAATACCCCTCTCATTCAAGATTTAGCTTCAGCTCCTTATCCTGATAATGACGCCAATGACTTGTATAGCCAGATAACAGGTAATGCGAATGTAAGAGAGCTGAACTCCGCCGCATTGGCACTTGAAGGGCTTGGCTTTGGAAATACCTTGGACTTTGAGATTGCAGGGAACATGCGGAAACTCCAGCAGAATGAGTTTACCGTTAACTCTCAACTGGGATATATCTCCCTAAATTCTCCTATACCCACAGACCAGGTACTCTTCGTAGCCTTTGAATACTCTTTAAACGGCCAGACTTATCAAGTTGGGGAGTTCTCCCAGGATGTAAATGCAGACGGGCTGAACTCTAACGTACTATTCCTAAAACTCTTGAAATCATCTGTACTGAGGCCTAATACTCAGTCTCCTGCTTCAGGTAGAATCGTGGCATACCCACCATGGGACCTGATGATGAAAAACATTTACAACATTGGCTATGGCATAAAGAGA
>JBCDBC010000924.1:0-3052 GCA_039184535.1 Bacteroidota bacterium
ACAGAATTGAATCAGCCTAATGGGGTACTTGGACCCCTTCACGCTTAGAGGCATGAGTATATAAACTCTATCGCAAAAAGTGTTAGTTTCTAGTTCCCTATTAACTAGTCCCAAACGCAATGCTCGAAAACAAATATATATAATTTGAATGAATATTCAATTAATAAATGTAATATTTTCTCATTCCCAAGAAAGAAATAGGATCAATTAAAAAAAGGGCCTCCCTTTCGAGAGACCCTTAAGTATGTAGGATTGGTTTTACTTAGTTACCTCCAGGACTACTTCCTCCACTGCTTACTCTGCTCGACTCATCCTGAAGTCCTGTCTTTCTTTTTCTGGAAGACTTTACCTTATCATTTCCAAAATTGTAAGTCAGATTGACCTTAAATTGTTGGCTCTCCCAACCGCCGCTTGCTATATAGTTTAGCTCGCCAAAATTCTGCTCCCCTCTCCACTGCATAGAGTTAAAAACATCACTCACTGATAGCTTAAGGATGGCTTTCTCCTTCAGGAGCCTGATTTGGGCACCTGCATTTATGCCCCAGAAATCTTCTGTCAGGTAGTTAGCTCCCCAGATTGAGGGCGAGCTGTAGAAGCCGGAAACTTCCAGAGAAATCTTCTTGGGAAGATTGATAGTATGCTGTTGATAGAGGTTAAAAGTTGTTCTGCTTACATCCACTTCTCTTCCTTCTTCTCCAGGGATATTGAAATCTCCCAGGTTTTGAGTTCGACTCAGGTTCAGGTTGGTGTACATATTCCACCACTTCAGGAGCTGTACAGGCGCACTGATGTTAGCACTCCACACATCTCTAGTATCCAGATTTTTAAGGGTAATAAAGCTGGCACTGTCACTTTCTATATCTGTGATCTGTGTAAAGAAGTCTGTGGTTCTACTATAAGAGATAGAAGCTGTATATCGGTAATTAAAGGTGTAAGTAAACTGGTAGCTATTGGTGTATTGAGGTAGGAGGAATGGGTTTCCTTCCTGAAAGCTTAACTCATCTAACTGAAACCTGAAAGGATTCAGGTTTTGATACCTGGGTCTGTCTATTCTCCTACTGTAATTTATCCGGTAGCTATGCTTTCGCTGCGGACTCCAGGTGATGCCCGCCGTAGGGAAGAGGTTAAAATAATCTCTGGAAACGGTATCATTGGCCGTTCTTACAGTACTTACCAGGCTACCTTTGGTCTGAGTTTGTTCCCCTCTTAGGCCTGCTTCGAATGTCCACTTACCTTCTTTACGTTGGTAGGTAGCGTAAGCAGCATGTATATTTTCTTCATACTTAAATCTATTACTTCTGTCTTCATCCAGGATGTTTTCCCCTCCTTCAACTGTAGAGAATTGAAAATCATTATCCGTTTCTATAAATGCTGTTTTTATCCCGGTTGATAATTTCCCTCCTAGGAAATCCCTTTCATGGTCTGCCTTGAAGGTAAATATGTCTATGTCTGTGGGGGCCACAGTGGAGAAGATGTTAATGTCTGTAGTATCCACTCTGTTAGGAGTTAGGAAGTAGTTAGGCTGGAAGGTAGAATTATCAATTCTATACTGACCATAATCCAGGTCTATGTTCCAGGTAGTTCCCGCCTTATTCTGGAAGCTATAGTTAATATTATAGTTCCCGTTCATCCTATCACTTTCGTTCTGGCTGATAGCATCCAGGAAGCCTTCCGTCTGACCGTTAAGGATATTGACAATAGGAGTCCCACTTACATTATTACTGCTAGAATTAGCAAAGAAGCCATTGAATAGAACTCCAATTGTATGCTCTTTACTCAGAAAGAAGTCCACTCCTGCTTTCACATTATGATTCTCATAATCGCTAGTTCTGTCAGAGTCCTGGTTAAACTCTCTTCCTCTTTGGGTTCTAGTGAAATTGGTGAAGCTGAAGGTTCTCCCTACTCCGCCACTGTAGTTGCCGAAGATATTCATCTTCTTGTTTCTGTTATTCATGTTGACAGAGCCATTGTATTTCGGATATCTACCTACGGCATATCCGAGGGAGACGCTCCCATTGGTACCCAGGTTCTGGTCTTTCTTCAGTCTGATATTAATGATCCCTGCATTTCCCTCTGCATCATATCTGGCAGATGGATTGGTGATGATCTCTATGGATTCTATTTGGTCTGACTGCATGCCTCTTAACATAGCGGCTAAGTCTGCTGCAGAAAGGGGAGAAGGCTTGCCATCTATATAGATACGTACCCCACTTTTCCCCATGAGGATCACATTATTGTTATTATCTACGATGACACCTGGTGCTTTTCTAAGAAGATCTAGGGCATTCTCACCTATGTTATTAGCGCTTCCTGCGACATTAAAGATTGTCATATCAGGCTTTACCTCTATCATGGGTTTACGAGCTACAATGTCTACTGCATCCAGGTCCCCAGTGGGTTCCGTCATGAGAATATCATTCAACACTAATTTTTGATTCTCACTGAGTGAAATAAGCTCACTTGAATAAGTAGCCAGTCCTACAAACTGAGTTTTTAGGAAATAATCTCCGGCTTCCAATGGCCCAACGAAGAACTTTCCTTTCTCAGTGGTATAACCGGCTTTGGCTACACTGGAATCAGTGGCGGTGTGTAAAAGTACCGTAGCAAATGCGACAGGCTGCTCGTTCGTGTCTATTATACGGCCTTCTATGACGGCACCCTCTTGCGCCTGTAGATGAAATAAGACCGATAAAAACGCCCATAGTAAAATAAATCTCTTCATGTCTATCAATTATAAGTTCAGGTGTAGGTTAGTGTCTCAAAACTATAGGGTTATGCCTCCATATTCATATGTTTATAGACGAACAGCAAATTGATTCGACAAGTCCACTACTTTTATCTTCATCGACCTATGTTGCAGCTCGTCGATTGAGAAAAGTGGGATATTTAGCCATATTTTATGTTTGTTGACAAATCTGAAGCATGGAAAGAATCTCTTTTTCGGAAAACAGGACATTTCGTCTAGAATTACTGAGCGTTGGCGGGCTATACGTCTTCTTTTGGTTAGCCTATGCATGGGCCTTGATGTTTACTACCAACTGGAGTAGCTATA
>JBCDBC010000925.1:0-3045 GCA_039184535.1 Bacteroidota bacterium
CTCAAAGAAGATTTGATGGCTTGCGTAAGCGTATCAAAGAAGTGAGAGAAGGATTCCAGAAGATGAACACCAGTGCGCCCGCTTTGGTAAACAGGTTTGTGACCAAGCTTAATCAGATAGAACTTTCCTACGCAAGGCTTTTATACTTCAAAGACAAATTTCCTGAATTGACCAATGATGATGTCATTGCTAAAACAGTACAGGAAATAGACAAGATCAACCAGGAGCTGAAAAATGCCAGCAGCAGACTGAAGAAGATCAAAGAGAAAAGACTGAGGCTGCTGGAAATGCGTATGGATAACTATGCCAAGGTTACTGAGAATAGAGAAGTAATTGAGGAGCAGTTACAGACCATAGAAGAGCTGGTAGAATACATAAAAGATCAGCCTATCAGTATGCAGAATACTGAGAAGGAGGACATCATGATTGATAATCTCCTGTTCGAAACAGAGCAAACGCAGCAGAGCCTGGAGGAAATAGAAAGCCTCATGCAGTCAGAATTCTATCCCGGGATAGTAGATGATTACAGCTCAGAATTGGGTTCTGATTTCGAGGAAAGTTTGAAGGAATAGCTCCTTATTCCCCTTCCCAAAATCGTTTTGTTTTTTCTCCTGAATATGTTCACTTTACCGTGAAACCTATATTCATATGTACCAGTATCTCATCACCGAACCCAAGAATCACACCCTCGTCATCATCCTGAACAGACCTAAGGTCCTAAACGCACTTAAGCGTGATATGATTGAGGACCTTAAGGATGCTATCACCAAATTTATTGCTGACCCTGAACTAAGAGGAGCCGTTATTATAGGTTCTGGCGATAAGGCATTTGCAGCTGGTGCGGATATTTCTGAGTTCAAGGATTTGGAGTCAGTTGAAGCTGCTGCAGCAAGTGGAAAACTAGGGCAGGATGTCTTCCAACTTATAGAAGATGCCTCTAAGCCTATTATAGCGGCAGTAAATGGATTTGCCCTTGGTGGAGGATGTGAACTTGCCATGTCTTGCCATATGCGTATAGCGGCTGAGAATGCCAGATTTGGGCAGCCTGAGGTGAAGCTGGGATTGATTGCCGGATATGGAGGTACGCAAAGGTTAGCTCAGCACATAGGTAGAGCTAAAGCTACCGAATTGTTGTTGACGGCAGACATGATCAACTCGGAGGAAGCCTTAAGACTGGGACTGGTAAATTATGTGGTGCCCCTAAGTAAGCTGACAGAAAAGTGCCTGGAAGTACTCCGGAAGATTTATGACCAGTCTCCTTTAGCCGTGGCCCTCACCCTGGATGCCATAGGTGCAGGTATAAAAGGAGAAGATGGATACACACGTGAAAGGAATAATTTTGGGAAGGCCCTCACCTCAGAAGATGGCAAAGAAGGGACTACAGCTTTCCTTGAGAAGCGTAAGCCTAATTTCACTGGAAAGTAATAAATTAGCCTGATTGTCGGATTCTCCAGTTAACAGGAAAGTGATTGCGACTGCGTTTGCCCACAGCTTTCGCCCAACCCAAACTTTGTCCTTTATAAGTTACCAGTAACCATCCCTTTTCTATAGGGGGAGGAGTTTTGAGCTCTTCTTTTCTCAAGTAAGAAATGGCTTCCTCATATTCCAATTCCCAGCTTGGAAGCTCCCCTTTTTTGAGAATTTCGCTTAATGCTAACTCATGGGAGGGGGAAACATCTTTTCTGTGGACCTTACCCGCATATAGTCCATTGAGCTTAATCCTAAAGGGCCGCTGAAGAAAGTGTTGGGAAGCAGGATGTCTAAGGAAAATCTTATCCTGGAAAATCTCTGTCCCCAGGTAGTCAGCTACCTTAAGATGAGTCGACAGAAAGTCAGCTACCAGCTTGTTTTTTCCAGGCTTTTTGGGCCTGTCCCACGCAAAAGCTTCTGATTCACCTTTTTTCCTCAAGCGAGAAATAAATAAGCCTTCTCCTTTCAGCTTATGTGGCATACACCTGTAGGCGGCATTTTCCACTCTAGCTATGGAAAGAGGAATAGCGCCAAACTTATCCAGGCCTTCTACTGGCGCTAGCTCAAGCTCCTCTGGAAAAGCATCTAGTAGCCAGTTAATCAATTGTTCATTCTCTTCTGGAGAATATGTACAAGTAGAGTAAATGAGAAAACCACCCGGTTTTAAGGCAGGAAGTGCGTCTGAAAGAATTCTTTTTTGACGCGCAGCACAAACGTCTACTGCTGACTCTGACCATTGTTCTCTACTAGTAGGATCTTTTCTGAATAAGCCTTCTCCAGAACATGGAGCATCTATGACTAGGTAATCAAAAAACTCAGGTAAAGCCTGAAAATCTGCTGGGTCATTTTGGAGAACCAGGGTAGAGGGATTTCCCCATCTACTCATATTTTCTGCCAATATTTTGGCTCTGGATGCTATCACCTCATTTGACACTAGGAGGCTGCCTTCCGGCATAGCCCCTGCCAGCAGGGTACTCTTCCCTCCTGGAGCTGCACATAGATCCAGTATGCTAACTGGCTGATCAAAGGAACTCATCTGAAATAGCATCATGGAAGCCGCTTCCTGCACATAGTAGGAACCCGCATGATAAAAAGGATCTAAGGTGAAGCTTGGACGTTCTTTGAGGTAGAATGCGCCTGGGTGCCAGGGCACTTTGGAGGAAATAAGCTTTAGTTCCTTTTCAACACTATCAGCCTTTACTGGATGAAATCTGATAGAGACTGTAGCTTCTTCTTCCAGCACTTCTTCAAAGGCTGAATATTCTTCCTGAAGACTCTCTTGCATTCTGGAGATAAAGGCTTGAGGCAGGCCACATGTAGACATAGAAAGTGTTTCTTTTAGCAGTAAAAATAGGATGTTTCAGGCATTAATAAGATATACTTAAAATCTACCTTCGTTTTACCAAACAAAACACCTAAGCAAGGGCTTACGTATGTGTGTATTCATGTAAACTTGGTTGCAGAATTTATTCAAAAAAATCCCAACCAAATCTACAAAAGACACGTTAAGAGTAAAGCTATCGTATTTGATTGTGTTACTATTAAGTCGTGTTACCATTAAATAGTATATGGATC
>JBCDBC010000926.1:0-3044 GCA_039184535.1 Bacteroidota bacterium
AGGCCAACTTATAGAGCTAAAAGGAAAAAGAGCTGTGGTAGAGTCCGGTTCCATGAGGTTGCAAACTAAACTGGGACAACTTGTCAGAATAAAAAGTCCAGCGAAAAAAGAAAATGGCCGCGTACAGTCCAACAATTACACTTTGGCAAGTGTTAATGCACGAATGGAGTTGGATTTGATGGGGAAAAGAGTGGAGGAAGCGCTGCCAGAACTTGAGAAGATGGTGGACGATGCCAGGCTGGCAGGATTGAGAAACATCAGTATTCTCCATGGAAAGGGAACAGGGGCATTGAGAGAGGCCGTAAGGAAATATCTGAATGATCTTTCCTTTGTGAAGAAAGTCTACGATGCACCTGAAGAAGTGGGAGGAGATGGTTGGACCATCTGTGAGTTTAAGAATTAAGTAAGGGATATTGTGAAAATTCTTATCCACTTTCCCACAAAGCAGTAGATTTTTTTATATCCATCAGTATATTTGCATGAATTTGATATGCAGAATCCTAATATGGAGTATTCTTTTACGAAGAAGGAAGTACAGGAAGTTCAACAGCACATAGCTAAGTATCCTGATCGTGCTTCTGCTATCATGCCTGCCCTTTGGATTGCCCAGGAGAAGTTTGGATGGTTGCCTGCTGAAGCTATGAAGCTTGTAGCTGACACAGTAGATGTGCCTTATGCACAGGTGTATGGGGTAGCCAGCTTCTATACCATGTACCTCAAAAAAGAAGTACCCAAACATCTCATAGAGGTATGTACCTGCTTTACCTGTAGTGTTACAGGAGGTCCCGAAATGTATGAGGAGGCTAAAAAACTGATAGAGGCAGACGAGAAAGGATTTGGGAAAGAAGGGAAAATCTGGGTGAGAGAAGCCGAATGTTTGGGTGCCTGTGATACCGCTCCTGTGTGTCAGGTTACCAACAGAAGGTACAGACACAACCTGACGAAAGAGAAATTAGCAACACTTGTCAGTCAGCTCAGAGCTGATGAAGATATATCATTTGAATCTGTTCCACTAAAAGACCAATCTGTCATTGAGGACTAAAATATGAGATATATTCAACATGAACCAGCCTATCTCCTTTTGGAAGATGGGCTTTTTTTTGAAGGAAAAGCCATAGGCAAGATAGGAACCACCACCGGTGAGCTATGTTTTAACACCAGTATGACAGGCTATCAGGAGGTCTTCACAGATCCTTCCTACTACGGGCAAATCCTGATTGAGACTCATACCCATATAGGAAACTACGGAGTCCATAACAGGGAGAATGAAAGTGCCTCAGCCAAGATCGCAGGCCTGATCGTGAGGAACTTCTCTCAGATCTTCTCCAGGGATGACGCTGTTCAGTCTTTGGACTCATTCCTGAAGCACAATGCCATAGTGGGAATTGCGGACATAGATACACGTAGGCTGGTTACCCACATCAGAGATAAGGGCGCTATGAATGCCGTGATCTCCTCTGATGTGTCCAGCAAGAAAGAGCTTCAGAAACTGTTGAAAAAATGTCCTTCCATGGATGGGCTGGAACTGGCCTCCAAGGTGAGTACGGTTCAGCCTTATTTCCATGGAAACCCTAATTCTCCTTACAGAGTAGCCGTTCTGGACCTGGGAACTAAGGTGAACATCCTCAACTGTCTGGCTAAGAGAGGATGCTACCTAAAGGTATTCCCTGCCAAGGCTTCTTTCGAAGAGCTAAAGTCATTTGATCCGCATGGCTACTTTATCTCTAACGGACCAGGTGATCCTGCTGCCATGCCCTATGCGGTGAAAACCATCCAATCGGTGCTTAAGGAAGACAAGCCACTATTCGGGATATGTCTGGGCCACCAGTTGTTATCATTAGCCAATGGCGTACCTACCTACAAGATGCACCATGGGCACAGAGGGGCTAATCATCCTGTGAAGAACCTGATAGCTGGTGTAAGTGAGATCACTACCCAGAATCACGGCTTTGGGGTGAAAAGAGATGCCGTTCTGGATTCGCCTAATCTGGTAGTAACCCATGTAAACCTGAATGATGAAACCATAGAGGGCGTACGCGTAAGAAACAAGAAAGCCTTTTCCGTACAGTTCCACCCGGAAGCCTCTCCTGGTCCACATGATAGTCACTACCTCTTTGATGAGTTTATTCAGCTATTAGAGGAAGAGAAGGCGTAAAGACACGTATGTATCCATCATGGAAATGGTGGACTAGAAATATAAATGAGCCCAGTATTTCCGTGCTGGGCTTTTTTTTGGGAGGGGGACATATGCGGTGTCTTTCGGTCGAGACATTCGACTTTAGGTGGGGGAGGAAGTTTATGTTGTGATGAAGAAATTAACTTGCTTCACAAGGGAGAATAATGATTTTGGGAGACCTAAAGTGTCTCACAATCGTGGGAATTGTCAAGTTTCTATAAGCTCAGCCCATATGAAAAGTCTACAACCAACCATACACAAGACCTTTATCTGCAAATAAATATGAAAAAGACATCGCTAAATTTTATGATTCTTTTCTGCCTCTTTGTTTCGTGTAAGGAAGTAAAGAAGGCAAATTCAAATCTTCAAATTCAGGAAAATGAGATAGAACAATTACTAAATTTTTTCAATGTAAATGCCTATCAAGCAGAATTAGGCACCTATTATTCTGAAGTTGATAACGAAGGTAAGGTGATGTCAGGTAAAGTATTTAATGTGGCATTAAGCAGACTAATTTATGGGCTGTCCTATTCTTCTGAAGTAATTCCTTCTAATCTCAAAAATGCACAGAGAGCTACAGATTTTCAATTGCAGAAATTAGTTGATGAAGATTCAGTAGGCACTCATTTCATTTCATTTTTTGACTTACAAACCAATACGGCAGATAGTTCTTTAAACTTAGATATATGGCAACAGGCTTATGGTCTTTGTGGCCTTTCGGAATTGTATAGAAAGAGCCCCAATGACGATTTGTTAGCCCAGATTCATACACTTCATGATAGCTTTATAAAACGATTCTATGATGACAAAAAAGGTGGGTTTTATGCTAATTATGAAAACAACGAACAAGTTTCAGGAAGCAAAACTC
>JBCDBC010000927.1:0-3044 GCA_039184535.1 Bacteroidota bacterium
AAGTATCCTCCTGAAAACATCCAATGTCCGCCAGAGACTGGGCTTACTATATCAGGTAAGGTAAAGGGAGGGTTGTTAAAGCGAAAGAAGGACGAAGTACAGATAACACTCGCTACCATGGGAGAAAATAGTTACTTCGAAGTTCAAACCCTCGATAGCCTGGGGACCTTTCAATTTCCACTAGAAGATGAGTATGGAGAAGATATGAAAATTCTTCTTCAAACAGCAGATAAATCTGGAAAGAATAAACCTTATACCATTGAATTAGACCAGTCAGAACGACCTGAAGTTAAATTTGAACAGCTTCAATCAATATTTAAGGTAGATAGCAGTATTCAGACTCTGGTAGAACAAAACCTGATGCGGAAAAAGATCAAGGATGCCTTTCGAATATCTGACGAAGGCATAACCCTGGATGAAGTAGTGATTGAAGGATACCAGATGTATCCCCAGCGAAGGCAGGCATGGGACAAATTTGGAAAGCCTCAAGATGTGATCAACGGGAAAGAAATACAAGCAAAGGAAGAAACATGGTCCTCAGGTCTATTCAGTGTATTGACCTACCACTACCCTGATAAAATCAAGATTGTACAGCAGGGAGATAACCTTTATGCGAGAGTAATTGGGACTCCTTCCTTGGAGCCTGGAGATGGAGTAACCCTTATCTCAGTTGATGGGATATTAGTAAGAGAGGAAGACTATGTGTATATCCCCAACATTTCGCCAGATGAGGTAAAAAGTGTAGAAATCATCAGGGGGGCAAGGAATTTTGCCCAGCACTACATGGAAGTCGTTCCTGGTACTTCCCTGTTAGAAGCACCTACTATGGGGAGTGTTCTGGCTATATATACACATACAGGTAGGGGCTTACAGGCGCTACAAAAATCTGTGGGGCTGCTACACGCTTCCGTACCTGTGTTTTCAGAACAAAAAAAGTTTTATGCCCCTCTCTACCCAGATGCTTCTACCTACAACTGGGCCAGACCAGACTTAAGGGCCCTGGTTCATTGGGATCCTATCCTGCAAACCGACATAAGCGGAAAGGCCACCACTACCTTTTATAATGCTGACAACTTGGGAAACATGAAGGTCATGGTAGAAGCCATTTCACCAAAGGGCGAACTTGGCTATAAAGAGCTGTTGTTTAGGGTTGAGGCATTTGAAGAAAAATGAGTAGGGTTTACCACCTACATCAACACTCCATTCTTAGCCTGGATAGAAGGGGGTAAATCTGTTTCTCCCAGCATCTCTCTCATGTCTATCTCTATCACCCTACAGAGGGAAAGCATGGGAATGTCATTGGCCATACCTTGAAAGGGATTCTCAGTATAATCTCCTACTACTTCCATCATGACATACACCCAACCTATCAGGACCGTTATGGGAATAGATAAGCCAAAGCCCCAATCTCCTAATTTCATTAACTCAGGCATCATACTGAAGGGAAGAAGGAAAATGAATATGCCTACGAATATACTGCTCATATTGGCATACTGCCTGGGCAATGGAAACTTCTTGATGCGCTCATTCTTACCTTGAAGAGTGTAAAAGCTTTTGAGTACATTTCCCATTTCCATATGGCGAAAATCGTCAATGAATCCTTTCTCCCGTAAGGCACGCAAATCTCTGGACTGCTCATTGATGATTTGGGTAGCTGTATTCACATGCTCCACTAAGCGGTCGTGCTCAGATGGAGGAAGGAATAACTTTAGTTCTGTGCGTGTAACCTCATCGTCTACCAGACCTGTCCCAAATTTCTTTTGATAATATCTCGCATGTCTAGCAGTATGTCCTCCTTGACTGATATGCTCCCAGGGAGTAGCTACCAGCAACTGACTACGATGCGCATATAACCAGCCTATGTGCCGATAAATCAATCGCTTTTTGATTTCTTGTATATCAGCATCCGAAGCTTTTTCTTTTCTGATAAGGTTGGAAACATAGCCATCTACCATCATACCCCAGGTTCTGCTGTCATTGACTATTCCTCCCCAGATTTTTCTGGCTTCCCACATGCGATCATAAGCCTGGTTGTTTTTAAAGCCTACATAAAAGGCAACGGCCGTACCAATCACAGAAATAGGTAGCCAGGGAATGGTAATGGTGAGGTACTCATGGTAATACAGGAAGGCAACAAGGCCTGCAAAAGCGAATAGCCAAGTGATATGGTGCCAGGTCCATTGAAATACTTGTAAAGGAGTAACCGACTTATTTATGAGCATAAGACTGTAGTTAGTAGATTCTAGTGTTCATCATTCATACCCTAATCTGACACTTTCACGATGTTTTTCGGCCAGGGGTCTGGGAACTTACCCCCATTTTGATAGTGTTGGATTTCATCTTCCGAGAGAAAGCAGGCTTTCAAAGCCTCAGTAAATCTATCCACCTGAGCTTTGTCTCCTATCACTGTCAGGTGGCAGTGCCTATCGCCAAAGCGCCCTGACTCTTCCGTTAGTCTCCTTTTGAGCTCTTTGATCTCCATGTCCAGCAAACCACTATCTTCCTCCTCAATGATTCCTGAACGCCAGTATCCGATGAGTTCCAAATTGATGCTCCCAGCGGCTTGGTTCCAGAGGAGAGATAGTTTATCCCGACTGGCCAGCCAAAAGAAGCCTTTGCTCCTGTAAACATGCTGATCAAGGTAGTGGTGGCAGGCTTCCCATAAACGCTGTGGATGAAAAGGGCGGTCATCTTTGATTACCCTGGTAGCCATGTTATATGGTCGATCACCATGCTCCTCAGCTTCTAATACAGGCTTCAACTCCTCTGCCAGGAGGGATGTCCTATGATAGTTGTACTCGTGCATTTCCAGCACTTGCTCAATGGACAGGTTTCCATACAGCACCCCATGAACCGTGACGTAGGGATTAATGGGTTGGACAAACTTGGCGATGTCAGTAAGTTTTACCTCCTTTAGTCTGTCTGCTTTGGTCAATACCAGATGACTGCAAAACATGATTTGTTCCACGAGGAGATTGATCATGTCTCGCTTTTGATGTTTCAGGTTGTGTCGCATCATAGGGACAAGCTGCCGACCATTCTCA
>JBCDBC010000928.1:0-3043 GCA_039184535.1 Bacteroidota bacterium
CAAGCTATCTCCAACCTTTTGCATTCTCATTAGCATTCTTTTTAAAGTAAGTAAGACCTTTTCCAGAAGAGTCAACGCTCTTGCCGGTAGCTAAAGGTAAAATGCTGTCTTACTTGAAATAGCTTTACTTGGAGAGGACGTTGATTAGGTCATACTGGGTGATGATTTCCAGCTTACCAGATTCTTCCTGTACAAGCACAGCCGGGTTCTCCTTATTGATAAGTTTGGAAATCACGTCTATACGTGTAGTTGGTAGTACAAATGGTAGAGGATCTGTCATAGCGCTGGATACTTCAGCATCCTTCAAAGAAGGATCATCCAGTATCATATTGAGTACCCTACTTTCATGTAAACTTCCCACAATTTTATCCCCACTGAATACAGGGATCTGAGAAATTACTTGCTCTCTCATGATGGTAAGTGCAGTAGATAGAGGTGCATCCTCCTGTAGAGATACCAGAGAACTACCATTTCCCGTTTTGCTGGAAATGATTTGGTCAGCAGTAACCATTCCTTTCTCATCCAGGAAGCTGTGGTTACGCATCCACTCATCATTATATACCTTACCCAGGTAGCGTGTGCCATGGTCTGGAAGGATGATGAGCATGATGTCATCTTTCTTGAGCTGCTTGGCGTATTCCAGGGCTCCCTGCACGGCAGATCCACAAGACCAGCCGATGAATAGTCCTTCCGTTTTGGCCAACTTACGGGTCATAAGCGCTCCGTCCTTATCAGATACTTTTACGATATGGTCTATGACAGACATATCACAGTTTTCAGGGAGAATGTCTTCTCCTATCCCTTCCGTCAGATAAGGATAAATTTCTTCTGTATCTATTTTACCCGTCTCATGGAGTTTCTTGAAAATAGATCCGTAAGTATCTATGCCTATGGTTTTGATATGAGGATTCTGAGATTTTAGGTAAGAAGAAACGCCGCAAATGGTTCCACAAGTACCCATACCGGCAGCAAAGTGGGTGATCTTACCTTCAGTTTGTTTCCAGATTTCAGGACCAGTAGATTCTATATGCGCTTGTTTATTACTAGGATTATCATACTGGTTCATGTGGATGGAGTTGGGGATCTCTCTGGCCAGTCTGGCTGCCACTGAATAGTATGATCTGGGATCTTCAGGTTCTACATTGGTAGGACATACGATCACTTCTGCACCCACGGCTCTCAGAATATCTATTTTCTCCTGGGACTGCTTGTCAGCCATGGTAAAAATACATCTGTACCCTTTAACTGCAGCACCCAGCGCCAATCCCATACCTGTATTTCCTGATGTTCCCTCAATAATGGTTCCCCCGGGCTTAATAATACCAGCTTTCTCAGCATCTTCTATCATTTTGATAGCTATACGGTCTTTAATGCTGTGACCTGGATTAAAATATTCTACCTTGACCAAAACTGTAGCTTTAATGTGGGAGGCAACAGAGTTTAACTTAATCAAAGGGGTATTTCCGATGGTTTCGACAATATTATTATAGTACATCATAGGATGGCTTGGTCGAGAGTGAGATGTTTATGAATTGATGTACGAAGCTAATAGAATTTTTTTAACTGCTCCTGCCTTTTAGGAAAGATAATTACCCCCTTAGGATAAAATACCACAGCTCATAGAATACATGCGTCCATATGGCCACAGGTAGTTTACATTCAGTGTAGATGTAATACATGATAATCCCAAAGAAAAAGCGATAAACAAGGGTGTACATATAGAATGTATCACTATAGGGGAGAATGTAGTGAGAAAGCGCGTAGATAAGAGAGCTCGCAATGATGATGAAGATGGTAGACACTTTCTCTACGGTAGGGAATCTAGGGATGGGTTTAGTGTATTTCTTGATATTCAAGAGAATGGAAATGATCCCAAATCTGAAAATGGCTTCTTTATAAAAGCCAGAGCCAAAAGCTAAAGAGAAATCCATAAAAGGATTGGTCAGGTAGGCCGCCAGGCTTTCATTGGTCTCTATAGGGCTAGGGATTCCTTCCTGTGGAAACAGTAGTGCCATGGCCAGGAAGGTGATACCAGGTAGGAACATATAAATGAGAGAGCCCCATCCAAAACCTTCTAAAGTTATAAAGAAGACTAGTTTCCAGTCTGGCTTATAGGGTTTCTTTTTGGGTGTTTCGAAGAAGATCTTCTTCTCTTCTGCCTTCTTTTTATCTGCTCTATCTTTTTTCCGTTCTTTAGCGTCTTTTTCTCCTTTTAAATCCATGCGCACATAAGTACCACAATACACAATTATGGTAAGGGAGATAAGCAAGGTACCACCAGGTAGGATCCAGCTAGGGATGGCAAACCATAAGTCTGAGCCATTATAAACGGCTGCATTTGGGGTTTTTGATAGGTTGAAGATAAGCTCATATATCACCAAGACGATGATGTAGTGGAAATAGGGGAAGAACCGATGTTTGGAAGTAGTCTTTCGGTACTCCTTGATAGGTTTAAACGGTACATCCCAATTCATGTAAACAATCCCTTATCCCCTGGAAAAGCTAATATTAATACTTGATTCTGATGGTATTCTGGTGTGGTCCCAATGCCTGGATGGCAGAAGGTGAAAGGGCAATAATGGCATCTTCTTCTGGAGAAAGGTAACCTACTACAGTAACAGAAACGTTTTTGTCGTTTCCAGGAACTTCCACCATTACTTTTGAGCCTGGCTTCAGATACTTGTGTAGAGCATACATGCTTTCTTGCCCAGGCATTTTTGCTTCATAGGCAATGAAAGAGCCATATTCCATATATCTGGCACTGGATTTCTCTGGCTGATAGTCATAGGTAGAAATATTTCCAGGGTAATCCAGGTATAACTCCTTTTTGGGAGTTTGTCTTTCTGATCCTCTATAAACGGAAGTATTATAAGCATTTTCGTACTCAGCTCCCCCTCTTCCTATGTTCCCCGTTCCTAGCCTTAAGTTGTCAGTGTTAGTTCTGTATCCAAAGCCTGGAGAAGGGCTGTTATCTCCATAATATTTTCCTACTATTATGATATCATCCTGGTGAACATCATTAACATTATTCCAAAGACGAATC
>JBCDBC010000929.1:0-3042 GCA_039184535.1 Bacteroidota bacterium
GGATCATTGAGTGTGGTATTTCTTTTCTCCAGATCACGAGAGAGATGTCTGGCTAATTCTCCGGCGGGAAATTCTTCAAAAATGACCAGCTCCATGCCCTCTGCCAAAACGCGGAAAGGCACAGGGAAGGTTTGCATTCTGAAGTCTGCTCTTAGCAGCTTATTAAAAAAGGAACACAAACCTGTCAGGATAGGTCTTATGAAAGGATCCCCCTTTAGGTCCATCATGGCCACCATAGAAGTTCGTAGCTTTTTTCTCCAGAGGAAACCGGAACTCAGCATCATATACCAAAGGGCGCCTACACGGTTTACCAAATTAGGGACCCCCTGAAGGTGAGCCTCTCTCCTTCTGACTACTTTGGTCAGGGTATGTCTTTCCGCAGCAGAAGCATAAGCCGCAGGCAGTAGCTTGGACCAGTGCCTTCCATCCATTTTATCCCAGGGATTATGCTGCATGGAAATTCCCACAAAGCCCTCATCTAATGCCTCTTCCAGCATATCCTTCATTTTATTAATCTGGTCTTGGGTAGGTTTTTTTCCTTCTGTTAGGGAATCATCTATGCCCATGACCCTGGCTCTGATATCTGAATGGCCTATGAAAGAGGCCAGATTAGGACCTACGGGCAGAGATTCTATATGCTCAATCCATTCAGCAGGGGAGGACCACTTTTTTTCTTCTTTAAGTATGGGAAAGAGAATTTCACGTGGGAAGGCTTCCACCCTGGTAAACATATCACAGCAGTCTTCTACATCTGCATAAATGAAGGAGAGGGAACAGCCTCCCAGCATCACGGTGGTTACTCCATGTCTGACTGACTCACTGAGACCTGGTGCCACGAGCACCTCTCCATCATAATGGGTATGGTTATCCACAAATCCTGGTAATACCCACTTGCCTTCAGCCTCAATGACCTTATCTGCAGGAGCTTCTATAGGGTTTTCACTTATCTGGGCTATTCGTCCGTCTTTTATCAGTATGTTGGCAATTCTAGATGGGGCCTGTGTACCATCGAACACACGTCCGTTTTTAATGAGAGTAGTAGTCATATGTATATGGCTGAAGTGTAGCTTAGTAAACATTAAAATACTCTTATATGTCCTCAATTCAAAGTAAAGAGAATAAGGTTTAAGAGAGGGTAAACCTTTAGTCTTTTATGCAGAAAGTATTAAGGCTGGATAGAAAGCCAGAAAAGCCTATCTTTGCCCCATTTGGTGGGGAGTGGGAATATTTCACCAAAGTAAACCAACTACATAAGAATAAGCATGGCACAGAAAGTATGGTTCATCACGGGTTGCTCTACTGGTTTTGGAAGAGAACTGGCTAAGATCGCAGGAGAAAAAGGAGACATGGTAATTGGGACCTTAAGGAAAGAATCCCAAATAGCTTCCTTTGATCAGTTAGTTCCTGGTAAAACTACCGGTGTACTTCTAGATGTAACCAAGCCTGAACAGATACGGGAAGGAGTAAAGAAAGCGGTAGACCTACATGGAAGAATAGATGTGCTAGTAAATAATGCTGGCTATGGTTCCTTGGGAGCAGTAGAGGAGGTGCCTTTTGAAGAGATGTATAGGCAGTTTGACGTAAATGTGTTTGGTTGTGTAAGAATGATACAAGAAGTACTTCCGCATATGAGAAGCCAGAAAAGTGGGCATATTTTAAATATAACCTCCATCGCAGGTATTCAGGGATATCCGGGAGTAGGAATCTATAACGGGTCTAAATTTGCCCTGGAAGGGATAGGGGAAGCCTTAGGGAAAGAAGTGGCTCACCTGGGAATTAAGGTAATCAATATAGAGCCAGGCCCCTTCCGTACAGATTGGGCAGGTAGATCAGCTACCTTTACCCCTTCCAAAATAGCCGATTATGAGAAATCAGCTGCTCAGAATATGCAAAACATAGGAAATGTAAGCGGTAAACAGGTGGGAGATCCTATTAAAGGAGCTGAAGCTATGTATGCTGTTACAGAGCTGGAGAATCCCCCTGCCCACTTACCTCTGGGGGGACCTGCCTATAGAAGATTTAGAGCCAAACTGGACGAGCTTAGGCAGGAGCTAGATGACTATGAATATATGGGGCTTGCCTACGGACTATCCTCAGGAATAAGTTTACCACCTTTACCTTCAGGAGAACATTGATTCTGTTATTCTTAGTAGTAAACGGTCAGTAGAATTCTCTAGTAAAGAAAAGAACCTCATCCTATGGACCATCCAACTTCTAATCGCAGATCATTCCTGAAATCTACAGCAGGCTTAGCAGCAGCATCCTTTCTGACTCCTGGTTATACCTTTAACATTACACATAAGCAGGAATTAGGAGAGGAAATCCTGGGACATGGCAAGTTCCGGTACAGGGTGAATAAAAGCTGGGGGAATCTGGATCCGGCTAAAACGCCTGTGAAAAACTGCCATGAGATGGTGCAGGACAGCCGGGGGCGACTGATCATGGTGACAGATGAGACCCAAAATAACATCATTATCTATGATACTGCAGGCAAACTACTGGATACTTGGGGAAGTGAATTTCCTGGTGGTCATGGATTGACACTTTGGGATGCAAATGGAGAGGAGTTCCTTTTTATCTGTGATCCTGACTTAGGGAAGGTCTTTAAGACTACCTTGGATGGAAAAGTCCTCATGACCATTTCTCATCCAAAAGAAATCAATGAATATGGAGCAGATGATCCATTTAAACCTACTGAGACAGCTGTAGGACCTAATGGGGATATTTATGTGGCTGATGGCTATGGCTCTCAGTGGATTCTCCAGTACAGTTCAGAGGGAGAGTTCATCAGAAAATTTGGGGGTAGGGGGAATGCAGATTATCAGTTTGACACCGCCCACGGGGTAACCTTGGATACTCGGGATGCAGCAAATCCTACTTTAATCTGTACTTCCAGAGGGCATAATGCTTTTAAGCGTTATAGCCTGGACGGACAATACCTATCTACTATTTTTCTCCCAGGGGCATATGTGTGCAGAGCCGTCATAGATGATGATATGTTATATGCAGGTGTTTGCTGGTCCAGACTGAAGTACTTAAACC
>JBCDBC010000930.1:0-3037 GCA_039184535.1 Bacteroidota bacterium
AAAATGTATGATTTTAATACTATATCGAATTTGCTCCTCAACTATTAAGTGAGGAGAGAGATTTTCTTATGGATAGGGGAAATCTTTTCTGATTGAGGTAGAAGGAAGTAGGGTTAGAAGTCCTGTATAGATAAGTCCACCTACTAATTATCCTACTATTCGAGGGGTAGAATGATAGAAGCTACCTGCCTGTTCGTTCAAGGCATACTTTTGGGAATTCACTTAATAGACAGAAGCCGTTAAGTAGGTTTCAATAATTAGGCTTTGAGCAAACCTATGAGCTCTTATATGCAAAAGATAAGATTGGCAGTAGCTTAATATTTCACACGCCTTTCCTAGCCAGTTCTATTGTAAAACTAATGGCTAGACAGCACATAGGATAAGCCGACATAAAGTTGAAGTTTCGTCCTGTCTACAAATTTCTTCGATTTGATATATGTAAAGGCAACTCAAAATGAAGTAATCACCCATACCCCCTTTTGAGAAAAACTGTCCATATTCATCAAGGCTACTGGAGCCTCTTCTAAGGAAATAGTTTTCTCAATCAGTTTATCAGGCTGGAGCTTCCCTTGACTGATCATGTCCAGCATTTCCGGGTATTTATAGGCCTGCATACCATGGCTTCCCAAGATTTCCAATTCATTCGCGATGACTTTATCCATGGGGATCTTGGGATGATGGTCATTACCGGCCATAAGGCCTACCTGAATGTGTTTTCCTCTTTTTCTTAGGTTAGCGATAGAATTGAAACAGGTGATCTGGTTTCCCAAGGCGTCTAAAGACACATGAACACCTCCTTTTGTAAGTTCTTGTATCTCCTCAACTACATCTGAGCTTTGGGAAGCATTTACGGTAAGGGTTGCGCCTAATTCTCTGGCTAATTTCAGGGTGTTCTCATCTATGTCTATGGCTATTACCTGTGCACCTAGTGCATTCGCAATCATGATGGCAGAAAGTCCTACTCCTCCACAGCCATGTACCGCTACCCACTGTCCACCAGAAACCTGTCCTTGATGAACCACAGCCCTAAAAGAAGTAATAAATCTACACCCTAGGATAGAGGCTGTTACATCCGAAATTTCTGCAGGGATTTTGACCAGGTTCACATCTGCATAATCTATAGCTACATACTCTGCAAAGGAACCCCAGTGAGTAAACCCTGGCTGTGACTGATGATCACATACCTGGTGGTTACCGGAAATGCATTCTCCGCAAGTTCCACATCCACCCACAAAGGGGACAGTAACCCTATCTCCTCGCTTGAAATTTCTTACCTCTTTCCCTACCGCCTCTATCACCCCTGCTAACTCATGTCCGGGTACATGTGGAAGACGGATATCCGCATCATGTCCCATCCACCCATGCCAGTCGCTACGGCAGAGGCCTGTAGCTGTAACTCTGATGACCACTCCATCTGGTTTAGGGGTAGGATCAGGAACTTTTTCAAGGGTAATGGGCTGCTGGAACTGAGTATAGAGGGCTGCTTTCATACCTAAACCTACAGTATTTTAGGGAAAATTTTCTCTAGAGAACCTATAGTTCCTTCCTCGAAGAGGGAGGGTAAAGGACATGGTAGCTCAGCTACAAACAAACTGCTCAGGCTGTAGGTATTAAGGGTACCAACAATATAATCCAATGTCAAAGAAAGAAGAACGCGACATAGAGAAAAGCTATTCGAAATCAGAGTTTGTAGCTAAACTACGCCGCTTGGCAGATGCCATCGAGAATGATGACCGATTTGAGATACAAATAGCTGGAGAAAGAATATATGTTCCCGTACGTGCGGTGTATAACATTGAGCATGAACGTGGAGAGGAGGAAGAAGAGATTGAATTTCAGCTTAAGTGGTCTTTGGAAGAATAAAGACCACTTATTTTGTCGTTTGGAAAGTAGACGACAGATAGATGGCGCTGTTGCCTTAAATTCGTGTATTTACTAATTTAAGGCAAAAAGGATGAGCCATCATTACCACAGATTTTGGGGAATCCCAGTCCTCATACTCTTCTTGCTAATTTCTTTCCTTCCCTCTCAGGCGCAGGAAACTGCCACTCAGTTGGCGCCCATACAGGAGGTAGATTCAACTGAACGAGACGATAGCCCCCCAAAGCGACGTTATGTGGAGCATTTTCATGTTTGGTTCAGGACCTTTGATGAGACCTACCAAGGTATGAAGGGAAGTCCCTTAGTTACAGAAGAGTTCGTGGAAGGAGCCGTAGTTACTAATCGGGATGCGAGAAAGGAGTTTGACCTGATAAACTATGAAGTATATCAGGATGAAGTAGTAGTATTAAACACATCCGGGAAGATAGAATTTCTCCCAAAGGGCGTAGTTAGGTCATTTAGCCTGTATAATGTAGATGGGCAAGACAGCCTGCTATTCAGGAAGTTCAAAAACCCTGAAGATCAGAAAATATTTTTCGCTCAGGTGTTATGTAAAGGAAAGCACACCTACATCAAAAGGTATGAGAAGTATATTCAGGATGCTAACTATCAAGGGGCATACAATGCCGGAATTCCTTATGACGAATTCAAAGATAGAGTCCATTACTTCGCTATTGGGAGAAGAGGCGAAATGATTCCCTTTAAACGGTCTAAAAAGGGCCTGGAAAAACTGTTCCCAGATAAGAAAGCTGAGATAAAGGCTTTTATGAGAGAACAAATCCCCAACCTAAAATCTGATAATGATTTAGTGGTAGCTTTATCTACTTTGTCGAGTTCATAGGCAGGCAATTCTTACTTATATGTTTTCCGTCATCCCAGTGGGCCAGAAGGGGATTGCTAGTAGCGTCGACTGGGATCTTTGTGTGGAGATTTAGGCAGGATTTGAAGTGGGAAATTCCTCACTTAAATCTTCCTAAGGCTGCCATCAAATTCAATCCCAGTCCAAATAGGTTAATCAATATCGCAATCACTCCGCTCATCACGGAATGGTACATTTCTGGGGATTGAGCTAGGAGCATGATATGCTTAATGACTCCTCCATACCCAAATACCAGGATCGCCAATCCCATTAGCACTCTGTAAAGTGTTAGTTTCC
>JBCDBC010000931.1:0-3037 GCA_039184535.1 Bacteroidota bacterium
AAAAGGTTGGGAGAAAGCCCTACAGAAAGCGACTGAACATTCCTCTGACTGGATCTGGTTTCACTGTGCTTCCTTAGGAGAATTTGAGATGGGGAGAAACCTCATGGAAGCCCTTAAAGAAAAATATCCTTCCAAGTCTATCCTCATTACCTTCTTTTCTCCCTCAGGCTATGACATCAGGAAAAACTATAAGGGGGCTGACTATGTCTGTTATCTTCCACTGGATACTGAAAAGAATGCTAATAAGTTTATTGAGATTCTATCACCAGAATTGGTCGTTTTTGTAAAGTATGAATTATGGCACCACTATCTAGGGGCTATACATACTCAGAAAATCCCCCTAATACTCATATCTGCCAGAATGCGACAAAGCAGTCCTTACTTCGATGGAATGCTTTCTGACTTGTACGCAAAGACCCTACGCTACTTCATGGCCATTTTTACCCAAGACTCCCAAACGGCCGAACTATTAAAGAAACACACCTCACATCCACAAGTCATAGAAAGTGCGGATACACGCTTTGATAGGGTATATGCCACCTACGAGCGATTCAAGGAAATTCCAGAAGTGGCCGAGTTTGTAGGAGACAGGCTATGTATAGTTTGTGGGAGCACATGGCCTAAGGCTGAACAACTGCTCATGGAGAGTTTTCAGGAAATCAGTCAAGCGAAAGAAATCTGTATGATACTGGCGCCACATGAGATCCATGAAAGCAGGATACAGCAGTGGGTAGAAAAATATTCTCAAACCTCTATTAGGTATTCCCACATAGATCAATTAAAACCTGAACATAATATTCTCTGGATAGATAATATAGGTATGCTTTCTAGGCTTTACCATTATGCAGATATAGCCTATGTAGGGGGAGGATGGGGGACAGGTTTACATAATATACTGGAGGCCGTAGTCTTTGGGAAACCGGTACTATTTGGGCCCAAACATCAGAAGTTTCCTGAGGCAGGTGAGGTAATAGAAAGAGGAGGAGCATTCGAGGTTCATGATCAAGACAGCCTTACATCTCAGCTCACTATCTTACTGGATAAACCTGAACTAAGGAATGAGATCAGCCGTACGAATCAGGAGTATGTCCAATCAAAAACAGGTGCTACTTCTCAAATCCTGAACTGGTGTGTGAAGGAGGTGTTAAGTAACGACAAACAAGCTTGATAGGCATTTTCTTATTAGCTAATTTAAAGCAAATCAATCATTATGATGGGAAGAGCTATTTCCACATCCTTTGGACTGTGTCTGGTATTCATTCTGTTTACCGGTTTTTCCACAGATGAAGATCCCAGGCTATATATCAACGAAATCAAAGTCCAGGAGTCCTATGTGCAGATAGACTATGAAATTACCTTTGGTGGGTTTGTTGAACTTCACCTCAAGAACTCTACAGGAGAAAAAATCTGGGTGAAAGGAAAGGTAGAGGATACGGCAGGTAATTTTATTTTCAGAATCAGCAGGAAACCGCTTGAACTTGAAAAGCGTTATTCATTTATCTTGAAATACAAAGGAAGAGATTATTCCGGGAGCTTCTATAATTCCACTTCCAAGGAAAGTGAGTAATCCCCGATACATCCCACTCCTTCACACATAACAAACATCTTATGTCAGTTTTAACCAGTCAAATACGCACTACATTAACAGAAAAGTCCTCCCTCCCGGAAGTAGATTTTAACAACGTACCCTTTGGTAGAGTCTTCAGTGATCACATGCTGGTAGCCCAGTTTGAGGATGGCGCATGGAAAGATCCTGAAATCGTGCCTTATGGGCCCCTGCCATTTTACCCCAGCCTGATGGCCCTAAACTATGGGCAGTCCATTTTTGAAGGGATGAAGGCATTCCGTGGGATAGAAGGAGACGTGAGAATGTTCAGACCCAGAGCCAACTTCGAAAGGATGAATAAGTCTGCTGCCAGAATGAGCATGCAGCAACTTCCAGAACATGTTTTTCTGGACGGGTTAAGAGCCCTACTGGAACTAGATAAAGGATGGGTTCCTTCTGAAGAACAGGGATCGCTCTACATCCGTCCGCTATATTTTGCCTCAGATCAGTTTATCGGAGTGCACTCCTCAGAAAATTACACTTTCACCATATTCACCTGCCCGGTAGGTGCCTACTATTCTCGTCCCGTTAATCTGGTAGTGAATAAAGACTTTGTGAGAGCCGCTCCCGGTGGAACAGGTGCTGCCAAAGCTGCTGGTAACTATGCAGGTGCTATGCTACCTGACAAGATTGCCAAATCTCAAGGCTACGACAATGTACTTTGGCTAGACGCAAAAGAACTTACCTACGTGGAAGAATGTGGGACCATGAACGTCTTCTTCATCATAGACGGAACAGTCATTACGCCTAATCTTTCAGGAACCATTCTACCAGGTATCAACCGTGCCAGCGCGATCCAGCTCCTCAAGGACAATGGATACAAAGTGGAAGAAAGGCCTATCTCCATACACGAAATTGAGGCTGCCTACATGGACGGAAAGCTGGAAGACTGCTTTGGGGCAGGTACTGCCGCTACCATCTCACATGTAGCTAAGATAGGCTATGCGGGAAGAGATATGATCCTTCCTCCAGTAGAAGACAGAGCCATCAGTAACTGGGTGAAAGAGACCATGCATGATATCAAAACTGGTGCTAAGTCTGACCCATATGGATGGATAGAAAGAGTGTAACTCTTTTTCTTAAAAGATTTAAGAATGAGTCATCCTAAGGTTTAGGATGGCTCATTTTTGTTATATGTAATTGATTCCCTCTTGAAGAATAAAATAAGTAAGGTGTTAAGCTAGCCTAATTTACCGATTCTCCAGATTTAAGATCTTTTCGTGCGCTGGGGTGAACGAACGTGGGGAGGATGGCTTGTGGGTAGGCCTTGGTTTGTTCGTTCTTGTTTTTTGCTTCGTTTTCAACAAGGAAAATGAAGAAGAAGGAATAATAAGAAACTCTTTACAAACATTTCAGTAGCCGATTTACTTCAAAAAGAGGCATTACTAGTGCTTCGTCGCCTTCCGCGGGACCTTCTTTTTTCCATAGCAA
>JBCDBC010000932.1:0-3034 GCA_039184535.1 Bacteroidota bacterium
ACTATGTGAGAATACTGGATCCTGGTATAGAATAGACTTAGGTACTGAGAAAGTTTTGGAACCGCTTCCCTCTGTCATATAACAGAATATGGTCCAGGGTGCGCCTGCAAATCCAATCAATGGGACTTTCCCGGCTAATTCTCTCTTTACCAGTTTTAGGGCAGCGTAGGTATCATCCAGATTACTTTCTTCAGCTACGGGGCGGAGCTTATTCAGCTCTGAGGCTGACCTGACTGTCTTTGGGAAGAAAGGACCTTTTCCGGGAATCATTTCATAGGGGAGACCTATGGCTTCCGGAATAACCAATATATCAGAGAAGATAATAGCAGCATCTACACCTATAAGATCTATGGGTTGGAGGGTCACTTCTGCAGCTAATTCCGGATTCTCTATCATAGCCCTAAAGCTCCCTGCCTGCTTACGAACAGCCATATATTCAGGAAGATATCTTCCGGCCTGACGCATAATCCATACTGGAGGTCTATCAACCTCCACTCCCTTCGCAACTTTCAATAGAAGGTCATTTTCCAGCAACGCGGTTTGATTCATGCGGCAAATTTACATGCACATATTTATAATAAAAAGGGCTGCTCTTTGAGCAGCCCTAATATGATGTTATTTTCTACGGAAAATTACTTCACACAGTCAAATTCAACCCTCCTATTCACATAGTGAAGTGGTTCCAGTTTAGGATTAGACTTGTTTGCAGGAAGATTAGGGATTACTGCATTAGCCTCTCCCTTATAATCTTTCTCAAATCGGGTAGGATCTATTCCGAATGTATTTGCAATAAAGCTTACCGTATTATCTACCCTTCTTTTTGAAAGCTGTAGATTGTATTCATCAGAGCTTCTGGAGTCAGAGAAACCAGTAGCTTTGATTTTCAGCTTACTGTCAGACTTCATCAACTGAGCAATGTAATTCAACTGCGGATAGAACTGAGGAGCTACTACGTCCTTGTCTAATTCAAAGTAAACTACTGGCAGAATACATGGCGTCTCGAACTGTAATGTATCAGGATTGATGATAGGTATAGTGATACCCTTGGCATCTACTAATACACCTGGTGCTGAATCCGGTTCTTTGTCAAAGCAGTCCGGCACTCCATCAGCGTCAGAATCCAGGGCAACCCCTTTATTGTCTACCTCACATCCTTTAGGTGTGTAAGGCTGGTCATCCTTACTATCAGGATATCCATCACCATCACTATCCTGTACACGACCCTGAGAGTCAACAATCATACCTACTGGAGTATCAGGCTCTAGGTCATATAGATCAGGTACTCCATCGTCATCAGCATCATCTGTCAATCTGGATACTATATTTACTGCTTCACGAGCAGAACTGTATACTTCTGTAAGTGGGTTGTTCCACCATAGAGATTCTTCTCCAGGTCCCAGACGGAAGTGAATTCCTAATGTAGTGGTACTATAGCTATCAAAATCTCTGGTAAGTGCTGTACGACTACTACCTACACTAGCACCTACTCCCTGCTCAGACCATCTTTGTCCATCCAGTAGGTCATCATTAGACCATGCTATACGGTGTTCCAGCTCAAGCTCTACTCTTCTGTTTACACGGAATCTAACTCCTAGCGCACCTGTCAATAAAGGGTTTACTACATAGTTACTATTTCCGATCTTGAAACCCTGCTCATCGCCATGACCTTCCGCATTGGTCTCATAAGAGTCATCTAGCAAATTTCTTAGTTCATCCAGTGTATTTCTTTTACTATTCCCGATACTGAAAGCATCATTGGGATCTGCTACCGCTGAAGCTATACCGCTGAAGTCATAGGGATTTCCATTAGCATCCAGCGCATTTACATCTACTGTGTAACCCATAAAGCCTATCCCCCCTGCGGCGTAGATATTCCACTTATTCTGCTCCTTGTAGAAGTTAATATTGTTCAGGTTAACCAAACCCTGAATGGAGAAATCACCATATCTCATTCTATAGTTATAGAAAACCTGAGGTGGTGCACCACCTCCATCTATGGCGTTAACCCCACCGGGAAAGTACAGTGTATTCCAGGGGTTATCATTATGATTAGCATATCCCTGCGAAGCCCCATAATTTAGTCCTATGGTCTGACCTAAGCCAGCCTCAAAGCGTAGGGAAAAGGCATGCCCTAATGCTTTTCTGGCACTAACAGCAAATCCAAATCCAGGTTGGGGTTTAACATCAGCAGACTGGTAGGCTAAACCACCTTTAATACCCAGAGACCAGTTATTCCGGGGTTGAGGAGGGAAAAGATATTCTCCTTCCAGATAGTCCTGCATCTGGTCCTTATCTTTCTCCTTGATATTCTTAAATCTTTCATCAACGGGTTGGTCCTGTGCGTTTACAACTGGTGCAAGCAATGAGCAGAGGAACACCAATATCAGTAAGCGTCTAGTTTTCTTCATAAAATTCCTTCTGGTTTTATTTTTCTGGATAGCTAGGTTATTTGAGAACTAGTGCGGTAAAGCACAATTTTTCAGGCATGTGGCCATGAGTTGGAATCAAATAAAACCATACTTAGCTGAAGGCCTGATGCGAACAAAATTATTAATTAGTGCCAGCAAACAATAAAGTATGTTAGCTATTTTGAGAAATAGTAGTATATGCCAAGAAAAAATAATACTGATTTTCAGCTTGTAAGCACATTTAAAACGTCACCTCAATCAAAATTATTATTCAATACATATAGTTTACGATATCCCAATATATAGCTTTTTTAAATAGCAACAACAGCCTAAAATTCCTCTGATTGCCTTCTCTAAGTGTTTAACAATTAGCTGAATGCAATTTTTTACTCAAAAAAATAAGGGACCCTAGCATTCCTCGTCTTTTACTACTCATGCCATATCCGAAACCGGGCATCTAAATCTCTTTTATTTAGTGTAAAAAAATACCAATTCTCATCAACTCACAAGCTGGAAAATCAGAATGGGATAAAACTATAAATGAATGGTAAAGGCCTGTCCAGGAATGGTAAGAAAACGGAAATTATTGGAGGAGAATGTACTATTCTTGCTGATGAAGAAAAGAA
>JBCDBC010000933.1:0-3024 GCA_039184535.1 Bacteroidota bacterium
CGCGAGGCCCACTATCCGGCGCCGTTCGAACTGATCAAGCTGTTCCGCAAGCACGGCGGCAGTTTTCGCGCTATCAAGCTTGCGGATCTCTCTATATCAGAAACACTTCAATCCACCAATATGCATAAGCTTCCCTTTCTTCTAGTTCTAGTGATTCTGTTCGGTTGTCAACCAGCTAAGAAACTTCCCAAAGTGGCTATCTGCGGACTAGCTATAGAGTGTAGTACCTTCTCACCTGCACAGACAGGGGAAGAAGCTTTTCACGCAAGAGTTGGGGATGACCTACTGAGCTACTACCCTTTTATGGCGGAAGATTCCTCCCTTAGACAAAGAGCAAATTGGGTACCTACTTTGCGTGGACATTCTCTACCTGGCGGTATAGTAACCAGAGAAGCCTATGAGTCCCTTATGGGAAAAATGCTGACATTGCTGGAAGAGAATGCACCCTACGATGGTGTATACTTTGACATTCATGGCGCCATGAGTGTAGTAGGACTAGATGATCCTGAGGGAGACATGATTAAGCGAGTGAGAGAAGTAGTAGGAGAAGATATCCTCATTTCTACCTGTATGGACTTACACGGGAATGTCTCACCCACCTTAGCTGAACAAACAGATCTAATGACGGCTTACAGATTGGCTCCACATGAAGATGCCATGGAATCCAAGAGGAGAGCAGTTGCCAATCTTCTAGATAGATTGGAGAGTGGCAAAGGGAAACCTCCTTACAAAGCCTGGATTCCCGTAACCATTCTGCTACCGGGAGAGCAAACCTCTACTCGTATAGAGCCCGGTAAAGGCCTATATGGGAAAGTCGCTCCTATAGCTGCCAGAGAAGGTGTTATAGATGCTGCCATTTGGGTAGGCTATGCATGGGCAGATGAGCCTAGAAATCACGGGGTAGTCATGACTTATGGGGATGATGAAGCAGCCGTGAGTCAAGGAGCAGAAGAATTAGCAGAAGCCTTTTGGGCTGCCCGCCATGAGTTTGACTTTGTGGCTACTACGGTGACCTTGGAGGAGGCTCTGGAGAAGGCTCTAGGCAGTGATGCAAGGCCCTTTATCATCAGTGATATGGGAGATAATCCTACTGCTGGTGGGGCAGGGGATGTAACATGGACTTTGCAGGAATTAATGGCCAGACCAGAGTTTCAGTCGGAAGATGGACCTTCCCTTATTTATGCTTCTATTCCCGGACCAGAACTGGTAGCCCAAGCCAAAGAGGTAGGTGTAGGAGGGATGGTAGATGCCCTCGCCGGAGCAGCAGTGGATGATAGATTTAGTCCTCCCCTTCAACTTAAAGGAGAAGTAACGGCCATACATGAAGGAGATATTCACGCTGAAACAGAAGTAGTGGTGAAGATGGGAAGCATTTCAGTCATTGTAACCGGAAAGAGGAAGCCTTACCATCACGAAAGTGATTTTACTAACCTGGACTTAAACCCCAGAGAATCAGACATAGTGGTGGTGAAGATAGGCTATCTGGTTCCAGAGTTGTATGACATGCGTGGAGACTGGGTGATGGCCTTGACGCCAGGAGGGGTAGATCAGGACCTGGAGAGACTGGGGTACAAACGTATTAACAGACCTATGTATCCGCTTGACAAGGACATGGCAGACCCTGATCTCAGCGCGAGAATGATGAAACTGGCAAATGAGTGAGATAGGTTCTGAAGGAAAGCTAAGAAACCGTTGGATTTACCTGCTCTTGTTAATCATTATCATTGTGGTAGGCCTGAACACCAGGGCAGGTTTTGCCTCTGATTTCATTCCCTATTTCATGGGGGATATTCTGTATGCTACCATGATGTTTATTCTATTGGGAATTTTCTTTCCCAGGATGCATACCATGAAACTGTTTTTCATCGGTATGAGCATCTGCTTTGCCATAGAGCTGAGCCAGCTATATAGAGCAGATTGGATAGTAGAGCTTCGCAAACATAAACCAGTGGCATTGGTTTTAGGAAGAAGGTTCTTTCGGCGGGACCTGGTCAGTTTGTTTGTAGGAAGCTTGCTGGGATTGGGAATAGAGAAACTACTGCTGAGGTACCGACCAGATTTATATCGCAAAAGCGCATGACCGTAGATCAGATCAACAGCATGGCAGCTGAATTCTTCCCGGGTTATCTGGGAATTAAGGCTGTAGACATCAGGAATAACACAGTGGTAGGTGAAATGCAGGTCAATAGAAATCACCTGGCTCCAAATAGATATTTACATGCTGGTTGCGTGGTAACCTTCGCGGATTCTTTAGCGGGCTTTTCCACCCAGATGAACCTACCAGAAAGGGCCATTTCCTTTACCACCATAGAGTTAAAGTCCAACTTTGTCAGAACTATTCAGGAGGGGGTAATTCAAGGCCACTGCGAGGCAGAACACCTTGGAAAGAAAACCCAAATATGGAGAGTAACCGTTTCTGCCAAAGAGACAGGCAAGAAAATGGCCATCTTTACATGTACGCAGATGATTTTATATCCTTAACTCTCTTAACCTTCCACTACCTTCTTCATAGCATCCAGGCCTTTCTTGGCTGCTTCCAAGGCCGGCATTTGCCAGTAGTCTCTGTTAAAAAGTTCGAGAGAAAGTATCGTAGGATATTCTTCAGAAGAAATCATGTTTAAGATGGATGAAATAGGGGCTATTCCTTCTCCCGGATACACTCTGTCCTTATCCAGAATTTGATCATTAGGAATATCTGGGTAATCATTCAGGTGGAAGATTTCCATTCTCTTGGGATGGATGAGTGATAAACCATCCGCATCAGAGCCGCCTTTGTATAAGTGGTAGACATCCGGGAGAATTTTCACATCCTCAAACCCACTTTCTGCAGCTACATAAAGTACTTCACTCAGTCTAGATAAATTTTGGGAGAATCCCCAGACTTCCAGTTGCGGCTGGACCTCCATGCTTTCTCCCAGCTCACAAAGTGCCCGGAATCTTTCTGCTGCTTTCATCAAATCGAGACCAGCCTTATCAGTAGCACCAGCCGGAGGAGCAGCTATTCTGTGACAGCCTACCTGCGCG
>JBCDBC010000934.1:0-3023 GCA_039184535.1 Bacteroidota bacterium
AAGGTAGAAATGCTTACCCCTTTGAACTTAGAGGAATCTTCAATGCTGAGATAAATAGCCTCCTCATAGCTAATATAGATGGTATTATTCCTACCGCCTTAAATGGTGAGGTAGTTATCTCCCAAAATCCTGTCATGATAGGTGCGGGAAAGACTAATGAATATGCTACTGTTCTAGCTAGCTTTACAGATGATCCAGATCACGCTGCAGTATTTGCTTACAAGAAAGGAACTCAGATGCCAGGAGGAAAAGCTGCTGGTACTCGCATAGGTATTTTTAGTGGAAAGAAAGACTGGAATGGAAACGGCTGGAGAATTTATGGTTCTATCATGGAGTGGCTGGTAGGGAAGAAGAAAGATGCCAAGATCCTCTTCATAGCCAATGATGTAGCCAAAGGTACAGATGATGGAGTTACGGTAGACAGACTCAAGTTTTTAAAATATAGCGTACAGGCGGTTACGGATGAGGAGTTTGTTCCCCAAATGCTTTCGGGAGTAGACATAGTCCTTATATCTGAAACTACTAGTGATGCCATCCTGGGTGATCAACTGAAAGATGCCAAACTTCCAGTCATGGTGTGTAACGCTCTCCTTTTTGACAGAATGGGCATGATCAAGAGTGTACCCCAGTGGGTAGCTGAGGAGGGACAGTCCGGAAATGCGATGATGATCAGAGAGGGGAGAAAAGACGACTATATGCGTTATGCCATTTTTGTGGAAGAAGCAGGCAAGTACAATCTATATGCCCTTGGAAAAAATGCTGGATTGGAAGCACAAGAAGTTCCTATAGCTTTAAACCCAAGATCCCTTTCTCCCACAGAAGCACTTACATTCTTCAACCTGAAGGGAGAGGCTGAATGGGTTGAGTCAAATGAAAAGATCAACTTCCAGCGTCCAGGCTGGCACGATTTGTACATATTGAAAGGAGACAAGCTTCCGGGAGCCTATCAGTACCCTAATTTCAGACTAGATAAACTGGTCTTATCCAAAGATAAACTCAGCCTAAGTGGAGACGGTCCGACCGAAACCCGTAACGAAGGTGACATAGATGCTCCTACCTCCATGGTGATTTATAGAGAATTTCTCCCCCGTCAGTTATGGGAAGTACAAGGGGGCTTTGCTGTCATAGAAGCTGAACAAATAGACCATCATTCTTCATGGGCAATTCAGCAATTACCTCAAGGATTTTCCGGGAACTCGTTTCTCTCCTGGAAAGGAACAGATAGGATGATCAGCCTGGATGGGACTGACGGCCCCAGAGACGTTAACTATGTCAGACAAGGACCTCAGGAAGAGTGGCTCATTCTGGGCTTGGATGTTCCCGCCGACGGCATCTACTCCTTGGACATGCGCTGCTATATACCAGAGAATAGGCTGAATCAGGATCTGTGGCTGGGTGTACTCAGTAAGGAAGGCATAGGGGTCCACAGTAAAATCCGTAAGGTGCAAAGCCTGGGGAAGAAAATCCCTTCAGAAGCAGGTTTCCAGTGGTTAACTGAAGAAGTGGCTGGTATTAGTTTAAAGAAAGGACTGAACTACCTCTATCTTAGCGGGAAGTCTAGAGATCTGGGAATTGACAGAATCGTGCTTTTTGAAACGGAAAGTGAGCCAGCTAGAAGGAAAGCCAAGAACCTGGAAACAGCTGTTACTTCCAGAGGCGAGCCGGTGTTTAGGAATTGAGAATGGTTCAATTTTGAGTGATTGAATGACTGAATGCTTGAATGATTGAATAAGCCTGTAGGGCTGCCATCTTGGTAGAAGAATGAGAGAATCATCAACGAACAAGTTCCTTAGGAGAGAAACCTTGGTAGAGAATGATTGAATTTTGAATGGTTGAAAAAGCCCTTAGGGCTGTCATCTCGGTAGAAGAATTAGAGAATTATAAACGAATAAGCTCCGTAGGAGCGAAACCTCAATTAATTATACAGGTAACAGATTTAGAATTTCCCTCGTACCTTTAAGGCATGAAATGGTACACCCCTTTTTCTTATCTCCTAATAGGACTGGTAAAGTTTTACCAGTGGGGGATATCACCATTTTTCCAGTCTAGTTGTAGGTTTCAACCTACCTGTTCCCAGTATATGATAGAAGCCATACAGACTTGGGGCCCCATCAAAGGGGCCTGGCTAGGCCTGAAACGTATTTCCAAATGCCATCCATGGGGAGGTTCCGGCTATGATCCTGTCCCACAAAAAGAATGTTGTCAACATGAATGAGTTAGAGGAGGGGAGTTCCCTAAGTTTACAATTTGATAAGCGAGGAGGCTTACTTCCTGTTGTCGTACAGGATGTAAATTCCTTAGAGATTCTCATGTTAGGCTATGCGAACCGTGAGGCCTTCCAGAGGACCTTGGATTTAGGTATGGCCACCTTCTATAGTACCTCACGCCAAAAACTCTGGACCAAGGGGGAAACTTCAGGGGATTATTTAAAGATGGCCAATATAAAGGTGGATTGTGACCAGGATGCCATCGTCTATCAGGTAATCCCACAAGGCAAAGGCGCCTGTCATACGGGGCGGGTCAGCTGCTTTTACCGCTCTATGGATAATGGTGAACTAACGAAAGACTAGTGCAACATTTCCCCTTTCCTCCTGTCTACTAATTGCCAATCTATGTATTCCACTTAGCTGCTAGCTCGGGCTTAGGTTCGAAGCTGATGTGTAATTCGTTAACCCAAGTCAAACTAACATGTGGTCACACCAACTCTTACTGGCCTTCAGGCACCTCCTCAAGCAAAGAATGTATGCTGTTATCAACATTGGAGGGCTTGCTGTAGGCTTAGCCACCTGTATGCTGATCTTCCTGCACATTCAGGATGAGCGTTCTTACGACCAGTTTCACGAGCATAAAGATCATGTTTATCGAATTGACCAAACGGATATTTGGAATGATGTTGGGATTCCCTTTGGGTCAACAGGGCCGGCAGTAGCTACAGCCATCAGGGCAGAAATTCCAGATGTAGAAGAGATCGTTAGACTTCATACTCCTGGAGAATTTCTCATTAACCGACTGAAGGAGGATGG
>JBCDBC010000935.1:0-3021 GCA_039184535.1 Bacteroidota bacterium
TGAGTCCCGCTTGGATATTCTCTTGAGAATAGCCTAAAATGGCTGTACCTGATATAAGAAGAAAGATTAAAATATGTTTCAACATGTCGTAAGAGCATTTATCCTAATAACAGCATATTCTGGCAAATTAGAGCAAAATATTCTGGTAATATTTGGATAACAAAGATTTAAAAACGCACAAACATGCAAAAACAAAAATAAATGTGTAGTATTGCAGATATAGAATTGCAAACTCCCGTACCGTGTTAAAGGAAGAACGACTTAATTTTATTCTTAACTCCCTCAGGGTAGACCAAAAAGTCCTCACCTCGGAGCTAAGCGAACAGTTAGATGTATCTGAAGATACTATCAGAAGAGATTTAAAAGAACTCTCAGATATAGGTAAAATCAAAAAGGTACACGGAGGTGCAGTTACCCATTCCTTAAATCCATTCAGCTATAGAGAAAGAAAAATATTCAAGCTGGAAGAAAAGATCACCATTGTAGAGAAAGCCATGAGCCTCATTCATAATGGACAGGTGATCATCATGGATGGAGGAACTACCAACCTGGAACTAGCCAGAAGATTACCTGAAGATTTAAAGGCTACTATCTTCACCAATAGTCTCCCGGTAGCTGAGCAATTGGCAGAGCATCCTGGTGTAGACATCATCTTTGAAGGAGGTAAGCTCCTGAAGAGTGCCCTGGCCACCATAGGCCTGGAAGTCATACAATCCTTTTCTGAAATACGGGCAGACCTGGGAATTTTGGGTACCAGAAGCGTGGATACAGAGGGGGGAATTACAGAAATAGACTGGGAAGAGGCCAAGGTCAAGAGAGCCATCGTATCTGCTTCCCAACACCTCATTTCACTGGCCATTTCGGAGAAGCTGGATACCCTTCAGCCCTATAAAGTAGCAGATATTAACCATTTGCATACCCTGGTTACAGAACTCAAGCCTGATAGCCAGGAATTAATCCCTTACAGAGAATTGGGAATCAATATCATATAACCTATTCATCATCACATGTATCGCAAATTTGAGAAAACTCCAGTTAATGTTTACCCGGATTCCAGGCAAGCTTCTAAAGAAGTAGCCCAGGAAATCGCCAAACTGATCAAAGTCAAACAAGCTAAAGATGAACATGCAGTCCTGGGCCTGGCCACAGGATCTACCCCTACAAGTGTGTATGCAGAACTGGTAAGACTTCATAAGGAGGAAGGATTAAGCTTCAAGAATGTGGTCACCTTCAACCTAGATGAATACTTCCCCATGGCACCTGATGCGCTTCAGAGCTATGTGCGCTTCATGAATGAGCACTTGTTTGACCATATTGATATTGACAAAAGCAAGGTCCACGTACCCGACGGCACCCTGGATATCCAGGAGGTACAAGCTTACTGTGATGAGTATGAAGAAAAGATCAAGAGCTATGGAGGCCTAGATTTACAGGTACTAGGGATTGGCAGGACAGGTCACATTGGATTTAATGAGCCGGGCTCTACGCTGGAGTCTAAAACCCGTCTGATCACCCTGGATGGGATCACCATACGAGATGCCGCCAGCGACTTCTACCATGAGGATAATGTCCCTAGAAGAGCCATCACTATGGGGGTGGGCACCATTATGGAAGCTAAGCAGATCATCATGATGGCTTGGGGAGAAGGAAAATCCCCCATCATTCAGAAGACGGTAGAAGGACCCGTAACTGAGCTAATTCCTGCTACCTACCTTCAACAGCATCCTAATGCCCAGATTGTGCTGGATGAAGCGGCAGCCGCCAAGATTGTGAGATATGATGCTCCCTGGCTGGTAGGCCTTACAGACTGGAATGATAAGATGATCAGAAAAGCGGTGGTCTGGCTCTGTCAGCGGGTAAATAAGCCTATTCTCAAGTTGACAGATGATGATTATATGGAGAATGGAATGGCAGACCTCCTCACCCAGCATGGATCAGCTTATGATATTAACATCAAAATCTTCAATGAACTTCAGCGTACCATTACGGGTTGGCCCGCGGGAAAACCCGGTGCTGATGATACCTACAGACCTGAACGAGCCAAGCCTTTCCCTAAGAAAGTGGTGATTTTCAGTCCTCACCCTGATGATGATGTCATTTCTATGGGAGGGACCCTCCTCAGATTGGTAGATCAAGGTAATGAAGTACATGTGGCTTATCAGGTATCCGGAAACATAGCTGTGTTCGATGATGACGCCATGAGGTTTATCGATTTCGCCCTGGACTTTAGCCATATGATAGGGGCAGGTGAATCCAAGATCAAAAAACTCTACCAGGACAGCAGAGACTATCTAGCCACAAAAAATGCCGGCCAACCAGACACAGATGATATTCAGCACATTAAGGGCCTAATTAGGCGAGGGGAAGCCAAGTCTGCCTGTAGATATTGCGGCATTCCGGATGAGAATGCCCACTTCCTGGACCTGCCTTTCTATGAAACAGGGAAAGTGAAGAAGAAACCGCTAGGGCAGGAAGACATAGATATTACCAAGGCGCTTCTTAGAAAGATCAAGCCTCATCAGATTTATGCCGCTGGAGATTTGTCTGATCCACATGGTACGCACAGAGTTTGCCTGGAAGCTATATTCGGGGCCGTAGAGCAGATGAAGGAAGAAGGCGATACTTGGCTGGAAGATTGTAGAGTATGGTTATATAGGGGAGCATGGCAGGAGTGGAGCATAGATGAGATAGAAATGGCCATCCCCATCAGTCCCATAGAACTTTACAGAAAACGTAAGGCCATCTTCAAGCACCAGTCCCAGAAAGACAGTGCCTTATTCCCTGGAAATGACCCCAGAGAATTCTGGCAACGAGCGGAAGACAGGAATAAGGGAACAGCTAAGCTGTATGACTCTTTAGGATTACCTGAATATGAGGCCATAGAAGCTTTTGTGAGATATCATTTCTAGCAAAAAGCTGGGAAGAAATTGTTGTTTTGTTTTGATAGAAGGGGATTTCTTTCATGAAACTCCCCTTCTTTTTTATCTTAGAAGAAATACTACCTACTGCATGACTCAAACA
>JBCDBC010000936.1:0-3018 GCA_039184535.1 Bacteroidota bacterium
ATTAAATTGGACTTTATTATTCTGGTTGAGCTGTCCCAGAAGATTCTCCAAGGCAGGTACCAGCCCTACTTCCTCTACTTTTTCAGGCATCAGGTTATGAGAAATGAAGCGTACGTCCCCATACACATCATTGACCAGTTCCAGGGTTTTATTTAGGATCTTTTGGCTTTTCTCATTTACTGAGGGACTTACCGCTTCCAGTTGCCAGCGGATGGCAGCAATCTTGGTATTCAGGTTGTCATGCAGTTCCGTAGCCATCCGCTTACGTTCAAGAGTTTGGCCTTTTAGCTGCGCAAGGAGGATTTCCTCATTCTTTTTCTCCAGTTCATCATTCTTTCTTCTGAGGCGCAGATTAAGCCAACTTATAAAGGCAATAAGCACTACTCCTAATATGAGAATCCAGAATAGGTAATCCCTTGACTGTTGGAGATTCTCATTTTGTAGTCTAATGATCTCTTCTTCTTTTTCTTTGGAGTCAAATCTCGCCTCTAATTCTGCATAACGCCCAGCAGCAGCCTCTTTTTTCATGCTATCCTGCGCGATATTATACTTCTCGTAATATTGCAGCGCATTCTTATAATCTCCTACAGCTTTATAAGTTAGGTAAAGCTGTTGATCAGCCCTGGCAATAAACTCTATGAATCCTGAGGCTTGTACATACTCATAAGCCTCTTCTTTAAGTGCTAGTGCTTCTTTGTACCTACCCTGTTCCTCCAAAGGTTCAGCCTTATCTACATATAGAGCATAGATGACCCCGTAGTTATTTGCTTGATCCGCCAAGTACAGAGATTTTTGAAAGTATTTTTCTGAAGAGTCCACCATTCCCAGCCTACGGTACACATTGGCTAGGCCATGATAATTATCTGACTCAAAGTAGCCGTAGAATCCGTGCTCCTGGATGAAATCCCGAGCTAACAGATAATACTTACTGGCAGAGTCAAACTTCTGTTGGCCAAAGGCACTGTAGTAATAATAGTCTCCGAAGAAGTCCAGCATTTGTAGCTGATTCCGAAGGGCGCCGGACTGCTTAGCAAAATCATTAGCCTCATGAAAGGTCTCTAGTGCCTCATCATACAAGCCGGAATGTAGGAGAATAAAACCTGAACCGATAAGTGCAGTACTTAAATCATCGTAAGGCGGATCAGCATTTCTCAAGCTATCTACTGCCAGATTGTAGAAATTCAAGCCTTGATCCATGTCTCCTTTGAGTTCATAGAAACGGGCCTTCACTCGCATGTTTATCCCAAAAGCTTTAGGCCAGGAGGAAACGCCAGAGTAAAGGTCCATGCTATCAAGCAGGGCTTCCGAAAAGTCTACCCTTTCATTAAGCTGCCAAATAGCGTAGGCAGCATAGTCTTTTATGGTAAGAGTATCCTGCTCTATGGGATCTTCCAACTGAGTACTAATCAGGAATTTCCGATAAAGCGAGTCAGCCCCCTGAGAATACAGGAGGCAACCCGATAAGCTAAAGCTTATCACTAGACAGACATGTAGTAATGATGTTTTCACATTAGCTTATACTTGAGTGCAAATTTAACAAGACCAATCGAGTTCTTTACTTGTAGCTTTTTGAATATGTTATGGCGGTGCGTTTCCACCGTTCCCACACTAATAAACAGTTTTTCGGCAATTTCAGCAGAAGAATTTTCCTGCACGATCAACTTAATGATTTCAATTTCTCTTTTGGTTAAGTGTTTGAGTTTCTCGCTGACATCTTCTTCCCCATCTCCACTGAGTAAGGACTTCATGACTTCCTGTCCATAATGCAGTTGTCCAGAAGCTACTACTCTTATGGCATTCTCTAATTCCTTTCGGTCAGCTTTCTTCATCACATAGCCAGAAATACCCGCCTTAAATGCATCGCGTATGCGGTCTCCCTGATCATTCACTGTTAGCATAAGAATTTTCATGTCAGGGATAGCTTCCTTTACTTGAAAACTTAACTCCACTCCGTCCAGAAAAGGCATAGTCAAATCCGTGATCAGTACATCTACCTCCTGCTCTTTTAGGGCGGGTAGTACCTTACGACTATCATTAACCGTACCTACTACTTCTACTCCTTCCATCAGCTCAAACAGTAGTTCCAGGCTATCCAAAATGATCTGATGATCGTCAACAAGAAATACGCGAATAGGTGCTGACATGTATATGTGGTTATGCGCTATAAAAGTTCTAGGAAATCACCTTTGAAATATTCATCAGCTTACTCAAAGTAATAATTTAGCCCAAACTGAATGCTAATTATGGTGTAATCTAAATCTTCATTCAGATCAGTAACATCTCTTCCAGATAAGGAGGTATTTCCAAAATTACCAAAATCTGCTCTAAATAGGCCACTGACACTTAGATTCTGGAGAAAGAAATAATGTAAGCCCCCTCCTACAGCTCCTCCCCAACCACTACTTTCTGACTCGAAGAAAACCACCTGATCGAAGGTGATGGGATCTATGGTCAGGCTTTGGTTACTGAGTGAAGCTTCAAGGAAGGGTCTAACCGCTCTTAAAGTAGCTCCAAAATTATACCTGCCTCCTATATGGAAATTAGATATCCTATACGTATCAAATGAAAAGTCGCTTGAGATTCCCGCTACTCCATATTCTGCAAAAACTTCTATGTTTTGGGTGATACCATAGCCAGCACGTATACTGATGCCTAAGCCCCCATCTGAGAGATCATCTATTTCGCCAAAATACTGGCTTTCACTACTCCATGAGGTAAACTGTCCATTAAGGTTAAGAAAGAACCCTTGTGTGGAAGACACGATATCTTGTGCATATGCTGACATGCCCACGAGACATGCACATATGAAAATGAACTGTTTCTTGAAATGATACATAAGGCTAATAATTAAGGGTAATAGTTGTTGATTTGAGTTTGATTTTGTTGAGCTGTAGGCCCTTGTTGAACACCACCTCAGAGCGGGATAGATTGCTATACTCCGGATAGGAAACCGTCAACCACTGTCCGCCTACGGCCTGAACTGCCTGTAGCTCAAAGGCTAGAAATGCCTTCTTCCTA
>JBCDBC010000937.1:0-3016 GCA_039184535.1 Bacteroidota bacterium
AGTGTCTTCCCAGCCAGTTTAAGCCACTTTTCCGGCTGGGCAGAAAACAGTAGCATAGGGATAGCCAGAACTACCGTGATGTTCAGAAATTGATGACTGGTTCCCTCATGCAGATGAAGGCCAGGAATATTTCCGAATACGATTCCCAGCGCATAACAAAAGAAGGCTGGGCTCAGGAAGTCTATGATTTTTATCGTTTTACTTGCCCTCATCAGAAGATAAGGGAGAAACAGATAGACCAAGACCTGAAGGAGAATGATGATCATTAGAATAAAGACATTTGAGAATTGGTATCTGGGACACCTGGAATGGGGAGCGCCAAGCCCAGAACAGAATTGAATTGCTGGATAGCATATTTCCCTAATTCATAGGCCCAAAGGTCTCCCGGTTCGTGAGCAAAAAAGTATATTTCTTCTAATCCTTGCTGAATGAGGTATTTGATTCTTTCCATCCATACATCTACCCGTTGGAAGTCTGTAGGGTGGAGGGCATTTCCTACGAATCTGAGCATCAAAATCTTATTATTCAGACTCATGTGTAGCACATCCCGTCTACCTGATACATCTGTAATAAGGGCACCTGAGCCATGTGCAGCTAGTAAGTCATAAGCTGCTCCTATGAGTAACTGATCTTGAAACCAGTCTTCATGCCTGAACTCAAAGAGGATGGGAAGATCCTTAGGCCAGGCGGACAGAAAAAATTCCAGGTTTCCTATCATACTCGGATCAAAGGAGGGATGCATCTGTACAAAGGTAGGACCCAACTTTTCCTCAAAGTGACGTATGGACTCACAAAAGGCCAGGGTCTGATCCTGATTGAGTAGCTTGGAGTAGTGAGAAATGGTTTGTGGCAGCTTGGGACAGAAGATGAAGCTCTCATCTGATGCCTCTTTCCATCTTTTGACAATCTCTATTTTGGGAATTCTGTAGTGAGTGGTATTCAGCTCTATGGTGTTGAAAGACTTGGAATACCAATGCAGGTAATCAGCCTGCTTAGTTTTGGGTGGATAAAGTACTTCTCTCCAATCCTTACTGGACCATTGAGGACAGCCTGTGTATACCTTCACAGGGGTAGGGGAGGGCATACCTCCTAAGGCTGTAAGGGTTCTGGGGTCCACTTCAGGTAGCTGAAAATCTACCTGGCTGATATCTGCTAATTTGCCAAATTTCACACCCCTAAGGTAGGGAAAAGCTGCTAATGTTCTCCTGCTACCAGAAAATAGAATCAATGTGTGTACAGAGGTAGGCCAAGATATTTCTTCAGGTACCTCTTATCTGTAGGTATCTATTTGAATCCGAAAACTACCATCTTTCTTCTCTTCCCAGACCATGAGGTAGGTAACTACGGAGGTGCTTTCTTCTCCTTCCCTAAGCATCCCCAGGTGTGAAGTCCCTAAGTCATAGTAGTAGGTGCTACCAGAATCCAACTCTACATCAAACCGCTCCCATAGGGGTGGTTTTTCTTCCAAAGCTTTCCAAGCATCACTGTTGATCATGTCTTCCAGAGAGGGACTAATATAATGTTCTTCTAGGCGCCAGCTCAGTGGGACCGCATTTATCTCGTTCCAGTAAGCTAGGACCTCTTCTGTTCCCTGGGCAGTTACGCCTTGTGAATTGATCAAATAGCCGTCGTCATCGTAAATAGCTGCTATACCCGAGAAATCAGAAGACTCCCATGCGCTTTCCATCTGCCTGTGTAATTCGAATAAGTGGTCATATACCTCCACAGAAAGGGTGGAACTATCAGACTGAGCACTGCTCATCAAAGGGAAAAGGATGCTCATTATCAGTATGATACGGAAATATGTCATATCAGGTGATTACAAGAATGATTGAGAATATATGAATCTATGTATTTGAACAACAACATCTAACTACTTCAGACATGAACGGTACTAAGTTAACTAAAAAACAAATTCGTTACCTGGCCATTGGACTCATTTGCCTTTTGCTCTTACCCATGGGGTCTGCTAGGTTGTTTGAAGCAAACGAGTCTGGTAAAACCCTGGTCATCCAGTACATCACAGGAGATGTAGTGGTCTACACTAAGCCAGGGATTAAGCCTCAGCTCTTTGGAAAGACAGAGAAGTACAAAAAGGAGCATGATTATGAGTTCCGCAAAAATATTCGTTTCAATGACGGGGGTACAGGAACCATCATAGGATCATTCCGTTACTCTCTGCCGGAAGATGAAAGCATGGTCGAAACCATCCATGCGGTGTATCCCAGCCAGGATGCTTTGGAAAGAAGCTTGATTGGAAAAACAGTGGATAACGCCATTTATGCAACTGGACCACTGGTATCATCTACGGAGTCTTATGCAGAGAAAAGAAATGACCTGAGAATTTACATTGAAGATCAGGCTAAGAATGGAATTTATCGGGTAGTGACCATAGAAGGTAGAGAACTGGATGCTCTTACTGGTAAGGAGCGTGTAGCTAAGCAGGCGACCATCATGGAAAAAGACGGGATTTACGTCCGTGCGGATGAGTCTCCCATTGCTCAGTTTGGCATCAACTTGTATAAGTTATCCATAGACTCTATCAGATATGATTCTGAGATTGAAAGGCAGATTGCCCTGCAGCGTGATGCCCTTCTACAGATTCAGACAGCCATAGCCAATGCAAAGGCCGCCGAACAGGACGCTCTGAAAGCAGAAGCTCAGGGAAGAAAAGAGGTAGCTGAAATAGAGGCAAAAAAGGCCGTGGAATATGCGCAGAAGATTCAGGAACTTCGTATCGACTCAGCTCGTGCCGCCAAAGATCGTGAGATTGCCCTGATCCAGTCGCAGACTATACGTACAGAGGCGGATGCTCAGTACTATAAAAACCAAAAGCTGGTCTCTGCAGGTCTTACGCCCCAGGAGAGAGCTTTATGGCAATATAAGTCAGATTCTATCTGGGCAGAAAATGTAGCTGAAATCAAGCTTCCCTCTAACTACATACAGTCAGATGGAAAGGGACAAAGCTCCCTTCTTGAGCAGCTAACCGTACTTCAAATGCTTCAAAATAAGTCAA
>JBCDBC010000938.1:0-3015 GCA_039184535.1 Bacteroidota bacterium
CCTATCCAATGGAGTGAACGACATAGCCATAGACGGTAAAACGGGAGAAGTTTATTTCGCCACTGACAAAGGGGTGATTAGCTATAGAGGAGATGCTACAGATGGAGCGACCAACTGTGATGAGGTTCTCGTATTCCCTAATCCTGTACTGGCGGATTTCGAAGGGAACATCACCATTCAGGGAGTTACTGAGAACGCCGTAGTCAAAATCGTAACTATCTCAGGGGCACTTGTCAAAGAAGTAAGGGCGCAAGGAGGAACTGCCATTTGGAATGGAAGAGATATCAGAGGGGAAAGAGTGAGTTCCGGCATTTACCTCGCCTTTGGGGCAGATCAGGATGGAGAAAATGGTTGCGTAGCCAAGTTTGCCGTATTAAGGCGATAATCCATTCGGATGCAGTTTATGAGAATAACTCATGAATATGGCATATTTTACCGTACATTTGTGGGAGACTGAAGATTAACCTGATTCCGCTTGATACTACTATATCTTTCAGAAACCCAATTAAGAGATAGGCTTTTCATCAAAGACTTTGTCCATAACTATCGCGTTTCTGGTAAAGCCATTCTCATTCACGACAGTTTCCACGATACTGTTTCAGACACGCGCTTTGTCACCAAAAGGCTCTCCTCACTTCTGAGTGAAGCCATGGTCTACAATAACGCATTCTCCTCTGATCAGCGGACCTTCTTCCACCCAGTTGCTGATGGATATCAGCTCAATATGGAATTGATTTCTCACCTACTTTCTCCCATACAGTTACTTATTCTCAACCCCGTTATGAGAATAAAAGATAAACCTACGCTGGTAGATCCGTTGAAATTGGTTCAGGCAGTAAGGGTTTCCACAGAAGTATCCGAACTAATTACTTTCACAGATAATCCGCTTTCCCCATTAGGGAGAAAAGGTGAGGTATTAAACAGGGAGGAAGATGTGAAGAGATTACTGGGCGTGTACGAGGAAGAAAAGGCTTCCATAGAACTTGCATATACCCTTAGACCTGCCAGGTTAGCTTCCCCCAGCCAGTATGATGCATGATAGGAAAAACGGAAGGTATAGTACTTAGAACCCTCCCCTACCAGGATGCGAACCTGATCACTACCCTTTATACCCAAGAAAGTGGCATCAAGAGTTTTATTCTCAAAGGATATAGAAGTAACAGGGCTCGTTCCAAGCATAGCTTTTTCCAACCCATCTCCATCATAGATCTGGTCTACTTTTACAAGGAAAATCAGTCGCTGCATAAGGTCAGAGAAAGTAAGCTGGCTCATATGCTACAGACCATACAGACTGATCCTGTCAAACTATCCCTGGGATTGGCCATAGTAGAGGTATTCTATCTTACCGTAAAAGAAGAAGAACCTAATCCTGCCCTTTACCACTTCCTGAGAGAAAGCCTGATAGCCATAGATGTAGCTGAGCACAAACTCATTCACATCTTCATTCATTTTCTCCTTCACCTAACCCAGTTTCTGGGGTTTTTCCCTCTAGACCTAAGTGAACATCATTCTAAAGTAGAGTTTGATGTGAAAAATGGGAAGTTAGAAAAGGCAGATAGAGACGGAGACCCTATTGCTTCATTGTTGAAAAGGTTTCTGCATGCAGACAGGGAAGCTGCCAGAGAGATTACCTTTGACAGAAATGAGAAGCGCCACCTCATCAAGGTTTTATTCGACTTTTACCAGCTCCACATAGACGGATTTCGCTATCCCCAGACCCTGAAAGTCTTCTCTGAGGTGTTTGGATAAGAAGAAAGCCCTATCTTAGTACAAACCAAACAATCCTACCTAAATGAAAAACTACTTAGTTGTTGCATTGATAAGCCTATGTATGCTTTCGCTTCAGGCACAGAAACCAGTCATGACCACTGATGATGGCATGGATATGACCAGCCTGGGAGGGGCGATTCTATCACCTGACGGAAACTCCATTCTCTATTCCACCAGCAAGCAAGTCTGGAAAACCAATAAGCGGAAAACTTCCTGGCATTACATTTCTCCTGATAGTAGCCTTACCTATCCCTACTTTGGAGAAACGGCTACTTCCGCCATCCAATACTCTCCTGATGGAAAGTACCTGGCTATGAAGCGCAAAGGGAAGGAGCACCAGCAATTATTCCTCATGCATACACAGGGAGGAGAACCAGTGAAGCTGAGTTCTCATAAAACCAGTGTGGGTTCCTATAAATGGGCCCCTGATAGTAAAGGTATCTTCTTTATCTCAAGCAAGGTTCAGGAAGCAAAGGAAAAAAAGAAGGTCAAGGACGGGTATGACCACCTCATCATAGATGAAGGGCCTAATGGTCAGCGAAAAGGTTCATGGAGATACATTTGGTACCTGGACCTGGAGAGCAAGAAAGCAAAGAAACTTACCAAGAAAGACCAGATCATTGGTGGATTTGAAGTCTCTCCAGATGGGAAGCACATCCTATTTACTGCTAGAACGGAGAACCGCAGAAATCAGAGCAATCTGTCCGAGATCTTCCTATTCTCTATAGAAGATTCTTCTACCAAACAACTCACAGATAATAAAGCTCCTGAAGGCAGACTCAAGTGGGCGCCTAATGGTAAAACTATCTCCTATGTAGCTGCTGACGATAAGGAATGGGAGTTACGGGAAGGAAAGATCTGGACCATGGATCTTGAGAATGGTAAGTATGAGATGCTTTCCAAAAACTACGTAGGCTCCATTAGAAGCTACTATTGGTCAGCAGATGGAAAGACCATTTACTTTCAGGGACTGCAGAAAACCGTTACCAACTTGTTCAGTCTGGATGTAGCCAATGGAGAAATCACCAACCTTAGCAACAGAACTAGTGGGTCGGTCGGTCTAATGGATGTGAACCCCAAGACCAAGCAGGCCCTGGTAAGCATACAGGACCACAAAACGCCTTCAGATCTCTATATTACGAGGCTGGATGCCTTTTCTCCTAAAAGGCTGACCAAGCTAAACCCCAGAATTCTGGACAGTCTGGCACTGGCCAATATGGAGGTGATGACCTGGAAGAGCAAGGA
>JBCDBC010000939.1:0-3008 GCA_039184535.1 Bacteroidota bacterium
GAGGAGACAAGCTTGATATTCATTGATGTGATAAAGGAGTACTATGCGGAAGTTAAATCAGAGAAATCTGAAAGATCTATGACTTTCCTGGCTAACAGAAGGGACTCAGTTAAGAATGAGTTGGATCTAACTAACCAAAGAATCTCCAGTTTCTATGACCGGAATAAGTATGGGGTCTCTACCAGACCAGAAGTTTACCTAAAGGAACAGGAAGTAAAAAGTGAAATGCTGGCCAGAATGTATACTGAGCTGGTGATAGCCTTTGAAACTACAAAAGCACAGTATCTAAAGGAATCTCCTGTTATTCAGGTTCTGGATCTTCCAGAACCTCCCTTTAAGACCATTAGGCCCAAGACTTTTGGATACACCATCCTAGGTGTACTTATGGGCTTGCTTATAGGCATGCTACTGGTAGTAGGCAAGCTGGTAGCGGAGGACGTTCAAAGTATTGTGGTCTCAGCACTTGAAGAACAAATGTCTGGTATCTCCATCTCTAAAGATCCCCCGCGAGACGATTCTTAAGCTAAGAGAGCGTACGAAACAGCAGGAGTTATCCTGCCCACATACACAATAGTCTGTAAAGTTTTTATTCTACCAGATACAGGGGGATATTCCCGGAAAGTTTAATAGGCGTGTAAGGATGCTGTCTGCCTCCTGTCAGTTCTTTTACCCGCTCTGAGACAAAGAGTTCCAGCTCTGTTAGGTGAATTACACTATTCTTATTGAAGTCTGCTCCTCCATCCAGTCCTTCCAGAATGGCTTTGGTGAAAGCGCCATGCCCCCATCTGGGATTTTCGTAAGAGTATTCTCTCCCGCTTGAAGAAGTCATTACCGTTACTCCAGGCTCTTTACTCATGAGCTCTTTCACTACGCTGTTTACATCCAGTGCCTTGATGGAGGCAAATTCTACAAAGTCTGAACCTGACTGTCCACTATGACACGCATCCAGCAAAATCAGCTTCTTACAAGGCACTCCATTAGTACCTTCAGTAATATCTCTGATATTTAAAGCCGTAGCAAAAAGGTTATACTCACTGAAATCTGTTGGGAGAATGTACAGATTCCCTTTATTATCGAGTGCGCCATGTGAAGAGATAAAGACCAGAATTACGTCTTTCTGGGTAGCTTCTCTTTCTAGCCACGACAGCGCCACTTTTATATTAATGAGGGTAGCATCTTTATTCAGTAGGGTTTTTACATGAACCTTATTAAAGATACTTCCCTCCAGCGTAGAAAATTTATTGGCAATTGCTGCTGCATCCGTATGTGCAAAGGTCAAATTCACATCAGAATCTTCATAGGCTGATACCCCTATTGACACCACATACAGATTGGGCTTAAAGATATCTCCTTCTTCCTCTTCAGGTGCTTTTATTTGAATCTGCGGCACTGGTTCCGGCTCCTGATAAGCTACAGGAAAGTTATTTTTGAAGCTTCCCAGGTGATTGGTTTTAAGAACCCAAATATCACTACCGGAACTAGCTAACGTCTGGGTACTACCTGCTAGTAGGTATCCACCATCACGAGTATTAGTGAGTGCATATCCAAAATCATTTTTCTTACTATTGGACTTTCTCTCCCAGACTTTATTCCCTCTTTCATCTATCTTGGTAAGCCAGATTCTAGAAGGTTTATCTTCTGAAATAGAAGTATATCCTGCCAGGGCATATCCGCCATCATAGGCTTTACAAATAGCAGAGAAAGCATCTTTTCCAGCACCTCCATAACTTTTCTTCCACATGGGCTGGCCATCAGTATTGATACGCATTACCATGGCATCTAGCTTTCCTTGACTATTTGTATTAGTCCATCCAGCTAAGAGATAATCTCCATTTTCAGCCTCTACTATTCCCTCTACCGTTTCATTTCCTGCCCCACCGAAATTCTTTTTCCAGACACCCTTTCCATTAGCATCCACCTTCAGGATCATGATATCTGCTTTTCCCTTACCCAAAGACTGAGTATAACCTCCCATCACCAAGGAGCCGTCTTTTGCTTCAATGATACTCAGCGCACTTTCCTCCTCTTTTCCCCCAAAGGTTCTTTGCCACATTTCCTCCCCATACTGATTAAGCTTTAGCAACCAGATATCCTTTTTTCCCTTTCCGTAAGAATGCGTTTCCCCTGCTATGGCAAATCCCCCATCAGCTGTCTGTACGATACTCTTTGCTTCATCTGCCTTTTCTCCCCCATAGGTATGAGACCAAAGGGTATTTCCATCACCATCCAATTGGATGACCCAGGCGTTATGAGTCCTATTAGTACGGTTACGGGTAAAACCCGCTATCACTAGGTTGCCGGCTTCTGTTTCTACTACAGAGTTAGCCCAGTCAAAATCTGTATCTCCCAAATACTTTCTCCATACTTCCTTTCCTTCTTTATCCAGCCTCATAGCCCAGATATCACTTTTCCCTGCTCCAAAGGAGTAAGTAAGTCCTACCACAGCATATCCACCGAATTTACACTCAGTAACAGCCATAGCGCGCTCATCACTTTCCCCCCCGTAGGTTTCATTGAAAGTAAATTGTGCACGAATGATAAGAAATGGACACAGGAGAAGGAGGAAAACTAGACTAAGGTTTTTCATGAATAGGAGACTGTAAAGAAATTTATTTGCTAAAGGGGGTGCGCTTGTTCGGGTATACTGGCTTGAAGTACAAATATCATACTAGAAACCATCTAGATTATGTAAATTAGGCAGTAAAGCTAATTTAGCTACCCATTTAAACGGAATTATGAACAAACCTGTTGCATTTTTTAGCATGGTAATGAGTGCGCTGTTTATCGCGCTAGGTATTATGATCCCACTGAGACCCCGTGGAATGTTTGCATCTTTACCTCAGTATACCTTGATACTCATGGGTATACTTCTGGTAGCATATGGAATCTTTCGGTTTTTCCGAGCGTATAAAATGATAAATAAAAAAGATTAGTTGCATGAGGAAATTGCCAATTTGGATCGTTTTCATCAGTTTTCTAGGGAGTTTTTCCCTCCTTAACGCACAAAA
>JBCDBC010000940.1:0-3004 GCA_039184535.1 Bacteroidota bacterium
CCCGTTTCCAAATTCAGCATATCATTATCTACTATGATGGCTTCCAGAGATTCTATTCTCTTAAGCATCTTTACCTGATTATTACGTAGCTGTTTATTCTCCTCTACCAAACCTTTAACAACATCACTCTCAGATACATCAGCCTTACTTTTAGCCTTTTCGATTTTGTAGGCGAATGAGAATATGGTGTAAAGTATTGCCGTAGCACCAAGTGCTCCGAAAATGATGATTTGCGCAATAACAGGCATGAAAATGATAATTTGATAGGTGTGCTACTAGATAAGATCCTCAACCTTTGACTTACTCTCTTCTGAAGCGCTTACGTCTTCTCCTAGTTTACTGGAAAGTCCTGTTTCCAGGTTCAGCATATCATTATCTACTATAATGGCTTCCAGAGACTCTATTCGCTTGAGGGCTTTTGCAAGATCTTTCTTATTCTGCTTTACTTCATTTTCCAATGCCTGAACGTTTCCATTACCACGTCCTTCAGCTGCATACTTGGTCTTCTGCATTTTGTGAATGAAGTCCATGATGGTATAAATGATGGCTATACCACCACCAATAGAGACTATAACGATGGGAATAAGGGTAGAACTTATGATGGGTATAACAATTAAACTCATATACAGGCTTTTTTAGGTACAATGCTATTCTAAGTCTACGATATTGTTAATATACTGTTATTTCCTCATATGAGAAAGACAAGCGCCATATGCGCAATCAATCAATTCTTCTGCAAACTTCCATCATTTCTGGTCCAATGACACTTACAAAAGGAAAATCTTCTCAAAAATTGCGCGTTTGATTCCTACCTTTGCCACACTAACTTTTCCCAACAATGAAGCAAATTTGGCAACATCGAAGTCCTGAAGAGATCAAGCAGAGAATTTTTTCAGCCTTGGAAGTAAATGTAGATTATGCAGGAGAAAGCATATTAGGGGTTCCAGGTTCCTATCTGGATGAGAAAGTATTTTCTCAGGATGCCACCTTCCTGAAAGACGCTCCTTACCTCGCAACCCTGACCCATAACCCTAACCATATAGGCTGCCATACCTTAGGAAAATCAGAACGCTTCTTCCATGGAACACAGGCCATAGAGAAAGAACTGATTGAGATCTGTGCAGTAGACATCCTACATGGTCAGCCTGATGAACAGGACGGTTATGTAGCTTCAGGAGGTACTGAAGCCAATATGCAGGCCATCTGGATGTACAGGAATTTATTCCAAAAGGAGTCTGGGGCTAAGGCAGAAGAAATTTGCCTCATAGCCAGTGAGGATGCCCATTATTCCATAGACAAAGCCGCCAATGTCCTGGGCATACGTATATACAAGGTGGCTGTTACCTTCGATACGCGAGAAATCACCAGAGAAAGTGTGGAAGAAGCATTATCGAAAGCCACAGGTGATGGGAAAAAGTATTTCATCATTGTCGCCAATATGATGACCACTATGTTTGGCTCGGTAGATAGGCCTTCCTATTACACAGATGCACTGAAGGCTAAAGGCCTGGATTTTAGGCTACATATTGATGGAGCTTATGGTGGCTTCTACTTTCCTTTCTCCGGTGTAGAACATAAACTCAACTTCCAAAATCAGGATGTGTCATCAGTAACCCTGGATGCTCACAAAATGGTTCAAGCACCCTACGGTACCGGGATCTTCATTTGCAGAAAAGGACTGATTGAGAATGTACACACACGAGAAGCTTCTTATGTAGAGGGGGAGGACTATACCCTGATTGGGAGTAGGTCAGGCGCCAATTCCATTGCCATTTGGATGATACTGGCTACTTATGGGCCATTTGGCTGGGAAGAGAAGATCTTCATCCTGCAAAAACGGGCCGCATGGCTATGCGAACAACTGGAGCAGGCAGGCATCCAATTTTTCCGTCATCCCGGCTCTAATATCATCACCATTAAAAGTGAGTATGTCCCGTCAGATATAGCTCATAAATACTGGTTGGTACCTGACCGCCACCATGAAACTCAATGGCAGAAAATTGTAATTATGGAGCATGTAACCATAGAAAAGCTCATGCCCTTAGTGGAGGAGTTGAAGAAAGTGGAAAGGGTGTAATGTTTAAGGGCCCACCATTGAAATGGTGGGTTCAAAGTCAAAAATGGACCAACTTCTTCAGCTCCCGTAAGCTTCAAAGGGCAGATAAATCCACCCCTACAGTGGTTCGCTTATTTTATCAAAGTCAATAACTAGTGGAAAATATGAATAAATCTTACTGAAATAGTAAGGTCACCTCCCCATTCAATACCCTTTCTCTTTCAGTCTAAGCTCTGCCTATCATCAGTAGCCTCCCTCAATACCCTTTTTCTTTCAACTTTCTTAAAGCTGTTTCACTTATCTCCTGCCCCCAAGCTTTCCCAAGCTCCATAGATTCTTGCATAATTAGTGGAGTCTTTTCAATGAGCTTTTTTCCTACAGGAGTTTTATAGAATTCAATAATCCCTTGTAGCTCTTCGAGACTTAGATGATTCTTATAAATTGGCAAGAATCTATCCACTAAATCATCCATAGAAGAGGCCATAAACTCTCCTTCAAACTCATCCCAAAAGGAAGAGTCGATCTCAGGATGGAGTTGCTTAATTTAATCTATCATCAAAGTGATAACGATTCTAAAATTATCAAGCGTATTACTGATTTCCATCATATCTAGGACGGCCTGCCTATATTCAGCATCCTGACTATAGGACTGAGCAGACAAATAAAAGAGCAAGAGCAGGAAGAGAAATATCTTCTTCATGTTTTTGATTGTGAGAATACGCAAAGAAAGGCAGCTTCCTTCTTAATTCTTAGTCTGATCTATGAAATCATCTACATCCTTCTTAAGCTTTTTCATCGAAGGGGGATGAGTGTACATCATATGTCCTGCCTCGTAGTATTGCATGATGATGTTTTTCTTTAACGCTGGCTCCAGCCCCATATGATTAATGGAATACTCAACTCCGTAAAAAACAGTAGCAATATCATAGTAACCATTGAGGATGAGAA
>JBCDBC010000941.1:0-3000 GCA_039184535.1 Bacteroidota bacterium
GTTTCTTTCGGAGAAAATCCTGTACTCGCCAGTACTACCTCCGCATCCACTGGCCATTCCAGACTATCTATGGCTGTCAGTAAAGTATCTCCTGCTGATACCAGTTCCTTGGTACGTGTCCAGGTAGGAGACTCATTAGCCCCACACACACGCATTAGCCCTCCTTCTGAAATGAGAATTTTCTTTTGGAGCTTATTTTCTACGCCTTCAAGCTCAGGTGCCTGTATGAGTGTCAGGCTGGCTTTGTGGTTAAAAGGAGCTCCTTTTCTGCCTATTTGAAGGAGCCCTCCTTTTAGGTGTATACCTCCTACAATGAGGTTTATATCCTGCTCCTCAAACACAAGTTCTCCTTCTATAATAAGTTCTCCTATGGGGGCAGGGCTTATATCTAAGAGAATGCTTTTCCCTCCAGGAATCACTACTTTTTCAAATACACCCGGTACTACTCCACTCTCCCAGCTAGCAGGGTCAGACCACTTGTGTGGTTGTCCGGAAAGTAGGAGCGACCAGTAACATAGTAGAAAGCATACTATGAGTCTGTATATTGAAGGCAATTTTATTGACAGATAAGCAGCAAAGGAGTCATTAGCCGCTATTAATGGCATATTGTGTGAATGACTAACCTACTTACTGAAGGTCAAAAAAGATGGGTAGTATCTATGCTGAGTAACAAAGATAAGAGCTAAGCCTTATCACTTCAACCTAAATAAAGGAATATTTTCTAAAAAGCTGGACACTTTACACTATCTAATATGAAACTAATGGTAATATTAGAATATGCGTACCAATCATTGAAATTGGGATTTCCACGCACATCTCCTAACTGTTTTCCTTCTGAGAAAGGTCCTCTAATGGATCTGTCAGAAAGCAATGCAGCGGTAGGATTTTGTGCCCTTAACTCATCTATGTCCGGATAAAAGCCACTGACATCATCCAAATAATCAGTAAAGGTCATTCTGATTCCAGACTCTATGGCCAAATTCCATTGCCTAGCTATAGCCACCCTAAACCCTACTCCCATAGGAACGCTTAATTGGGTAAGATTGTATGTGTCAGGGTAGATGTTGTCAGGATCAGGTAAGAATTGTCCTTCTGTCCCCAGGGGTTTTAACTCAAACCATTCTCCATCTAACAAGCCTTGTGGATTAAAGCTGAAAACAGAAATCCCACCAAAGATGTAGGGAGCATATTTAGGTCTTCTCTCGTAAGATCTTTCTACTGGAAAGAGATCTATGGTAAGCTGAGCACTAAACTCAGTAACAGGACTACGAAACCTAAGGTTTCTTTCCCTGACCAGATCATTGTTATTGTTGACATCATCAGAAGCTATCCAGCCCTGGAAAAAAGTAAGCCTTCCTCCTACATGAGAATGAAATCTATAAGCCCCTTCTATCCCAAATCCCGGACGAGTGTAGCGTATGGAGTTTACGAGACCGGATAAATCTCCTTTGTAATTGGTAAATCCTGCTGATAGTCCGACACTTATGTAGCCATTATTGGGCTGAGCAAAAGTGACAGCAGTGAATAACAGAAAGGTAAGAAAGGTAATGGATAATCGGATCATAAGAAGCCAGCCTTAATTGGTGCAATAATCTAGTAATGTATTCCCTATATGTCCAGCAAATTTAGTTAATCTTTCCACTTATTCATCCATCTCGATTACATAATCGAAATAAGCTCTCAGGTCTTCGATTTGTTGATCACTCATTCTCTCCGCAGGATAATAGGGCATATACTGTCGTTGGTTTTTTACAGGATGTGTCCCCTTCCTAATGACCTCGTACAAAGAATGGGTTGAATTGGCAGCAATGGAATCTATCATCATCTCTATAATAGGCCCACCCTCATAGATTTGGGTCACTTCTGCCACATTATAGTAATGGCAGAGTCTACATGATGATTGGTAGATCAGTCTACCGTTATCTCTATCTCCTTCCAGTCCATAACCAGCTACCTTGTCTGCCGGCACCTGTCCTACATGAGCGTGGGAGACAAGCATATACTGCTCCTTCAGCCAATCGATTCTTTCTGCCCTGCCCTTCTTCCCCTTAGGCTTTGTTTGGAGATCAGCTAACTGGACCTCAGTCAAATCCAGATCTTCCACCTTCAGCTGTATACTCCAGAAATATGCTAATACAGCTTTCATTTCCCAGTCAGTCAGTTCTCTTCCCTGTGAACACTCACGGGAGCATAACTGTATGGCTTCTCTCAAGCTGTTTTGTGCCTTCTTAGCGTCCTCACCATATTTCTTTACATAATCATCGTTAAACCAGCTTTCCCTGTTTACGATCCCCCAGAAGGTAGAAGCTTGAAAAAAGCCCTGTCTATTTTCACTTACGTAGGCCAACCGGTTTTCAGGCGTGGGGTTTCTGAGATCAGGATCTTCTCTAACCGTATTATGGCAGCTTACACAAGTGAAGTAAGGGCTGACTACTCCTGTACTTCCTGTATCAGAAGGCCATTCTCCTATATTAATGATAGAACGCCCTTGAGCTATCAGTAAGGAATCTGCTCCTTCTATTTCATGGGCTACCTTCTCTCCTCCGAGATTTCTTATGACTTCATATACAGCCTGGTCCTGGATGGTAGATTCCTGCTTAGCTGAAAACTGAACAAAGGCGCCACAAGCTGCCAACACCAGCAGCGAACTCAACAAAATATTTCTCATGAAAAAGGAGCTATCTGAACATAGCTTTTATACTTCCCCAGGTTCTTTGGACTGAAGTAGGACTATGAAGCAGACTGTTTGTAACTATTACGGGTTCTGTCTTACCCTGAATGATAACGTGTAGTTCGTAGAATATGGTACGAGACAGATTTTTGAAAATGTCATCATCCAGAAACTGGTAGGCCCCAGTTCCATTAGTAGTTATAGTACTGATAGCAATGAAGGTGCCTTCATCATTGAACTTTCTGTACAGCTCAAACCTTTCAATTACGGTTTCCTCCTGTACTTCCCATTCAAGTAGAACATCTGCACCATCGGAGTTAATATTGAAA
>JBCDBC010000942.1:0-2998 GCA_039184535.1 Bacteroidota bacterium
CTACTTTTTCTGAATAGAAAATGCTGTTTTGCCCTTACCTAATGGGATAGCTTAGCCTACCCCTTGTTGAATATGTACGTGGGTTTACAGCAGGGTTTGGCTCCCATGGAGCCATCTGGATGGTGCCCTAACGGGCTAGTTAGGTAGGGCTCCTACGGAGCCGGAAGCATCCGTTTCCAGATCGCAGTCTATGCAAATAGATAGATTCCCGTAGCGGCGAAAGATGTTTCGCCGAGGTAAGCATAGACCGTCCAAAATGACATGATGTTCCGTGTTTATACCTCATATGTTCATAGTAAGGGCGTAACATTTTACGCCCAGGGAAGCACTGGCTACATCGGCTAGTAGGGCATCCCTTTTCAAGGGGATGTTGGTATGTGGGCAGGGGTTTCGTCCAGCGTAAGTATGAAGAATAGTATGGGCTATTGGAAGTTGGTCGAAAGATGTTTCGCCCTTATTGACCTGCACTGACCGTATTTCAAAGTAGGGGTGAAATATTTTATGTCCAGCGAAGCACTGACTACATCGGCTGGCAAGGTATCCCTTTTCAAGGGGATGTGGGTATGTGGTTGATTAGGTGTAAGTATGAAGAATAGTATGGGCTATTGGAGGTTGGTCGAAAGCTGTTTTGCCCTTACTGAACTCCACTGAAGGTATTCATAGTAGGGGCGTAATATTTTACGCCCAGCGAAGGACTGGTTACACCGGCTGGGAGGGCATCCCTTTTCCAAGGGGATGTGGGCGTGTGAGTAGGGGGTTCATCAAATGAAAAGGCTGCCTCATAAGAGACAGCCTCCTAGATTGCTAAGTGTCATATCTTAACGCTAGATCAGTTTCCAGCCTTCTCTGTAGGATCTTCCAACAAACTGGTTGGCAGCCTCGAAATTGGTGATCTTCATATTCTCTCCATCCCAAAGCAGCTTTTTACGTCCGTAGTAATTTCTTCTGCCGTCCTTATCCGTATTGACGAGAGAATAACTTCTGATAGCTAGGTTCCCCATGAGAACGGTTTCATTTAGTGGACCGGCATAGTCAAAAGAGGATGTCAAAGCTTTATGCTCAGGACTATTGAATCCCGCTTTGATGGCCTGGGTCCATGCATGCTGATGACCGTATTCAGGCATCTTTGCATAGATATTTCCTCCTGTATAATCTTCTGGCATGGTCATTACATCTCCGTTGGGAAGATACACCTTGGGATTCCTTCCATACACCCCACACGTCATTACCCCTTTGTCTCCTATCATGATAACGCCATTGCCACTGCCTGGGCTTCCCAGATCATGGTCGGCAGGGATAAGGTCTGGATGGAAAGGTCTGATTCCTCCATCAGTCCATGTCATCTTAATTTCTGATGCATTCTTCTCGGTAGCAGGGAACTTAATCTGCACATGAGAGGAGGGAGGGCATCCTTCCGGAATATGTTCCGCCACCCAGTCGCGCTTGAATACCTGTCCCACACTACACTCTACCTCAGTAGGATATCCTAGTCCCAGCACTCTGAATGGTGGATCTATCAAGTGACAGCCCATGTCTCCAAGGGCTCCGGTTCCAAAGTTCCACCAACCACGCCATTTAAATGGATGGAAAAGTGGATGATAGTCTACATAGGCCGCAGGCCCGATGAATAAGTCCCAGTCAGCATCACTAATCTGAGCGGGTCGGCTTGGCTTTTCTTTGGGGAAGGGTATCCCCTGCGGCCATACAGGTCTGTCTGTCCATACGTAAACGGTGTGTACCGTGCCTATCAGCCCCTGCTCAAACCATTCCATCATCTGCACCTGTCCTGGATTAGAAGCACCCTGGTTTCCCATTTGGCTCACAATCTTATACTTTCTGGCAGCCTCTGTCAGCATACGGGTTTCATAGATGTTGTGGGTAAGGGGCTTTTGAACATACACATGTATGCCCCTCTGCATAGCCGCAAGAGCGGCAACTCCATGGATGTGGTCAGGGGCAGAGATGGTAACGGCATCTATTTCAGATCCCATTTCATCCAGCATCACCCTAAAGTCCTTATATATCTTAGCTTTCTTGAATTTCTTGATGCTGTTGGCAGCCTGGTTTACGTCCACATCACAAAGGGCCACTACATTCTCTTTACCCTTATTCCAGGCATTTCTGATGTCAGAGGTTCCCTTTCCCCCAGCCCCTATGGCAGCTAAATTCAGCTTATCGCTGGGGGGAGTATATCCTCTTCCCAGGACGTGTCGGGGGACAATCATAAAGCCTGCACCCGCCAGGGCACCTGATTTTAGAAATTTTCTTCTTGAAGTTGTAGTATCTTTCTTAGGCATATTTGTTTGAGTTGATGAATCAATAGGATTTGGGCCATAAAGAACTAGTGAATTTTCTGTCGGAGTCTTATGAAAGAGGGCTACCAAGCCTTTTTCTTAAGAAATAGGCACTCTTCTCTCGTTTTCGCCAGAAAAATCCTTATCTGAATATGATCTTAGAAATTACAGCTTTTATTGGGTTAGCACAATTAGCTTTTCACTTTCATAGCTTCAGATAAGGCCCAGCAGGTATAAACCTCATAGAACTGTGTCCATTCTAACCCCTGGCATTCCTCCTCAATGATTGTTTCCACTTGCTCAGTCAGGGGTGCCAGCACATCTGAGGTAAGCTGAACTTCCTCAAATATCCGCGCTGCATACAAACGGGCTACCTTATTCTCACTTTTGAGGAAAGTAGATATAATTGGGAGGGCTTCCTCTGGAAGCTCCTGATAGCAGAGTGCTTGAGCTGAAGTAAGGGCTACGGACGGAGAGGGGTGAGAAAGGTTCTTTTTGAATGCTTCCAAAACTTCTGGAGAACCCCAATCTGCTTTATTATAAATAGCTGAAAAGGGTGGGTAAAGCGTAATAGATCTGGATAAGCCAGAAACGGATGCCCAATAAGCTACTCCTGGATGAGGATGTTTAAGATACTCCAACCATGTATCTGAATTCCATTCATTACTAGTCCTTTCCTGAAAGTAGCTTAATATGTCATTTAC
>JBCDBC010000943.1:0-2992 GCA_039184535.1 Bacteroidota bacterium
CTGGAGATTTCCATGTCCCCAATAGACAGAAAATCATGCTCATCAAAGATGGGCACCCAACTCCTTCCGGCATTGGTAGTTTTAAAAATACCTCCTGAAGCGGCTCCCACATAATAGACTGAAGATTGGTCAACAGGGATTTCTATGTCGGTAATTCTCCCGCCTATGTTCTCTGGTCCTACAAATTCCCATATTCCAGATTGTGGTCGCTTTTGGCTGGAAATCATAGCCCGTTTATGGGATATGGCCTGTTTTAAGGCAGCAGGATCTATTTCTCCTGTAGGATAGGCCCGTTGCCTAAACATCAAATCATTGGGGGCTTTATCAGGGGAAGAGGTGTGTCGGTCAGAATGGGTAACATTACAACTGGTCATTAGCAGACTTAACAATAAGAAGCTGCTGGCTAACATTAGCGGGTATCTGGTTCTCATATTTATTTAGCGTGTAGTCCTTTACTCTTATAGGATTAATCTCTCTTCTCCCCTACAATATACGCTACCAACTCTCCTGATTTGAAAACTCTTCTATAGTCTTAATCTGATTGATGGCCTATTACAACTTTGGCACTTTAGGGAAAATGATTCGACGGACAGGAGTCCGCAACCATCGAGTTAGCAAGCAGGAGCTTGCCAACCCTCAAATGCGCACTGAACAAGCTCCTGATTGTTTAGAAAAATAGTCTAAGCTCCTGTCTTGAGATGGGTATCTCCCAAAGGCTAATCATTTATCATGCTTTATCAAATTGAGCTCTTTGAATGTATCTATCAAAAAATCAGCATATCTCATGAAGCCGAGATCATTATAGTGAACCCCATCAACTGTTCCTTCCTGATCAGAACCTAAGGCATCTAAAGTCTCAACATAGAATATATGCTTATAACCATTATCCATCAATTTCTGATACTCTACCTTCAATGCATGGTCCATCTCCTTACCATGTTCCATTACCTCCTGATTCAATACGGAGAAGGTAGCTTTGGTTTGGTCTACCAGTAGGATAGGCGTATCAGGATTCTTATCTCTTATGATATCTACCAGAGGAATGGTTCGTTCGGTGATATTTTGGGGTGAAATCATATTATGCATACACTCAATCACATAAAGCGCTCCTTCAGTTTCTGAAATTAATTCAGCAATAGGTTCTTCCATTCTGCCATTCCCACTAAATCCAAAGTTCAGGACGTTTACGTCAAGTTTCCTGGAGATAATATTTGTGTGGGCCATCCCCGGACGAGAGGCACAGCCGCCTTGGGTAATACTGGTTCCATAAAATATGATGGGTTTACTGTCAGTTACCTCTGGCACTTTGATATAACTTCCAGCATCTATTCCTACCTCAATGTTCTTAACCCCATCATAAAGCGGGAGGAAGATCTTATACTCTCTTTCCTTCCTAGTCATATTCTCCACAAGGGTGGCCTCATTTAATAAGCCTTGAGGCCGTCCGGTGCTCAGGTATTGCCAGCCATCATTATGCCTGAAGTATAGATCTACTCCCTTAATACCTGTCTCAGGCATATGATCCATCTTGAAGTCATGTAGCACCTCCCATTTCACCTTGATAATAGGTGAGTTGGTCAGAAATCGAATGGATAAGCCAGCAGATGATTTCGACAATTCCCATACTGCCTCCCTTACTACCCCCTTGTAAGAAGCAGGTAGTCGGTCATACCTACTCTCTTTTAGGGAGTCGGGAATCAATGTTCCTTCAAGTCTGAAAGAATCTTCTCCATAGAACATGATATCACTCGAATCCTGAGCATCTGCTTGCCCAAAAAGATGGAAAGAGTACAGAAAGAAAAGACAGACCAAATACTTCATAGGCGATAATTTATAGATAATAGCTCCTGTTTTCAGGGAGCTTATACATGTTAGCATCTCCCGAAGGTGGGGCCGCGATGCATCCCGGCTCTACCTTACCTAATTTAGGTAACTGTCTACAAAACAGAAACAGCACCTCCCAAAAATGAAAGATGCTGTTTTGTATGATTTTCTTTAGTCAGTAGCTTAGCTACTAGTAGGAAAGCAGGTGTCCAGGTCCTGCTCCTGCCACAGTAGTCATTTTCTTTAATGGAGGCGCAAACCTTGTCAGTTTGATTCCTCTTACCGCTACTTTATATTCTTCCAAAGTAGGCGTTCGTCCCAGAATGGCAGATAGTACTACTACTGGTGTTGAGGCTAACAAAGATTCTCCTTTTTTACGATCAGAGTCTTTCACTACACGGCCCTGGAACAAACGAGTAGAAGTAGCCATTACTGTATCGCCCTTAGCTGCCTTTTCCTGGTTCCCCATACAGAGGTTACAACCTGGCCTCTCCAGATAGAGGATGTTATCATATTCTGTACGGGCTACCCCTTTAGGAGCTGCATCATCAAATTCAAAACCAGAATATTTCTGAAGAATTTCCCAGTCCCCTTCCTCTTTTAGCTCGTCAATGATATTGTAGGTAGGAGCCGTTACTACAAGGGGTGCTTTGAACTCCACCTTGCCATATTCTTCCTCCAAGTTTCTCAGCATTTTTGCCACAATCTTAATGTCACCCTTGTGGACCATACAGGATCCTACAAAGCCTAGATCCACATGCTTATCTCCTCCATAGAAGGAAAGCTCTCTAATGGTATCATGGGTATAACGCTTGGAAACATCCTCATTATGCACGTCCGGATCGGCAATCATAGGCTCATCTATGATATCCAGATCTACCACAAATTCTGCATAATATTTCGCATTCTCATCTGGAGTCAATGGAGGTTTCTCTCCTGATCTGATTTCTTCTATACGCTTGTTGGCTTTATCAATAAGGCCCTGCAGGACTTGCTTCTCATTGTCCATGCCTTTATCAATCATGATCTGTATCCTTCCCTTGGCTATTTCCAGGGATTCTATGAGAGTATCAGGCTGAGAAATACAGATAGAGGCTTTAGCCTTCATCTCTGCAGTCCAGTCGGTAAAGGTAAAGGCCTGGTCAGAGGGGAGGGTCCCAATATGAAC
>JBCDBC010000944.1:0-2989 GCA_039184535.1 Bacteroidota bacterium
ACCCTTATGATCCTCCTGGTGATCATGCTTCTCGGTCTTATAGGCTATCAAAATCTTTTCCTTACTCCATTAAATTTACTTTCATCCCATCCAATAGTGATTTTAATCCAGCAGTAGCTACTAACTCTCCTTCTTTCAGACCATCCTGAATCACAAACCCATCTGGGAGGAGGGCTCCTACCTCTATTTTTCTTTTTACAGCCTGATAAGCTGTGCTATCAGCTCTTTCCAGTACAAACACAAAGTTTCCATTCTCATCCTCTCCTATGGCCTGGACGGGACCTACTAAATAGCTAGGCTGATCTTTAGCAGTACTTCCCAGGTCAAATATGACATTAGAGGCCATGCCCGGCCTGATCTGATCTGAAGGGTTGTCAATTCTCACAATGGCTGGATAGGTGGGAGAACTCCCCGCTGCATAACTGATTTCTCTGATGGTTCCCTCAAAACGTTGTTCAGGAAGCACTGAAAAGGTAACGCCTACCTTCATCCCATTCTTGATTCTGGAAATAATGTTCTCCGGTATTCCCACCCTAATTTCAGGATTATCTTCCGCACTTAAGATTGCCACTGGATTTCCTGAAGCCACAATTTCATTTTCTTCTGCATTGACCGCAGTGATAATGCCACTGTAGGGAGCCACTAAACGCGTGTATTTAACCTGGTTCTTAGCAGACTGAGTTTGCTTATCTGAAGAGAGTAGCTGAGTTTGAGCAGCTTCAAAGGAAGCTTTTGCTGTTTCAAAGTTAGACTTTGCTTGCTCAAACTCGCTTAGGGGCACACTGTTATTCTCGTATAGCTTCTCCACCCTGTAATAATTTGCCCGAGCTACGATGAGTTGAGTTTCTGCACTCTTAAGGTTGGCCTCTGAACCTTTTTGGGAAGCTGCTGCCTGATCTGCCTGAATGTTATAATCAGCAGGGTCCAGGGTAGCGATAAGTTGACCACTTCTCACCCTATCTCCAAGTTTCACAGCCATATTTCTGATGGTTCCTGAAACCCTGAAACTCATATTGGTTTCTGTGCTGGCCTGACATACGCCTGAATAATAGTGTACATCTTTTCCACTACTTAGGCTGATGGTTCCATATCTTACAGGTCGTAGTTGCTGGGTTTGGACTTCTGTAGATTCACCTCCGCAGGCTTGCAAGAATAGAATACATACGAGAAAATAGAACGGCTTCATTTGCTACTATTTTGATAAAAATTCTAGAAAACGTTGAAAGAATATATCCTGCTCTTCAGGTATGGCCAGGAAGTGGAAATATCCTATGGCCCTTTCAACAGCCAGGAAATCCTGGATGAATACATATTCTGTATTGATGGCATTGATCTCTGCTTGTAGAGAAGCATTCTGCGCATCTATGAGTGATGTTACATTCAATAAGCCCTGGGAGTAGTTATCCTGAGCTATTTCAAAGTTTTTTCTGGCGGCCGTAGCAGAAATTCTGGACAGTTCCATATTGCTGTAGGAGGCGCCTGCCACTCTGAGGTTACCCCGTACCAGGAACTCTAGCTGGTTTCGAAGGTTCTGCATCTGATCAGAAAGCTGCATGAGGCCAATCTTGGTCTGGTCTCTCTGGTTTTTTCGGGTCATTCCCTGAAAGAGTGGGAATTGCAAAGCCAAGGCAGCATTGGAAGTATTTAGTTCTATGGGAGTAACTCCTTCAGGATAGTAGTAATTATTTACCACGTAGTTTGCCTCAGCAGCCAGGGCTAGGGAGGGAAGGTAAAAGGCCCTATTTTGAGATTGAAGACTTCTTCTTTGAGCCTGAACTGAGTACTGCAGCTGCTTGAGTTCAGGTAGATTTCTAAATGCTTCTTCCACCAAAAAGTCTGAAAAAATATCCAGATCCCCGGGATTGTCGATCAGTGAGAAGAGTCGTTCATCCATGATCAGGAGGATACTATCTCGCATCCCTAAGTCAGCTAGTTCGAACTCTTCTTTCACAGGTCTATTTAGAAGAACATTCATATTATAGCGAGCCTGCCAAAGTTGGGCCTGAGCATTATTCAGGTCTACATTGTCTTGCGCCAATTCACTTTCCCATCTGTAGACATCATTGGTTCCCGCATAGCCTACCTGTTCTTTCGCTCCTGCGATGTCAAAGTTCTTACGGGTCACACTTACATTCTGATTTCTCAATCTTAACAAGGCTGAAGCCTGCAGCATATTTAAGTAAGCATCCGTAATATCAAGAATCACATCAAGTTGGGTTTGCTTCTGGCTTTGTCTTTGGCTCTCTAAAAGGAGGTTTTGGATTCGGATATTTGCCAGGGCAGGCTCAGAGAATACTAACTGTGAACCTGAAAGGGCGGCGGACCAGTTTAATCTCCCCCTTTGTCCAAAGGAAACACTCACGGTATTCTCATCTACTCCCAACAGGGTACTGGAGCCTTCAACCTGTGGGAGATAGTTCCCTCTCGCTACAGCTACCTCTTTCTTGCTGATTTGGGTTTCTTTCTCTGCTACTTTGATATCAAGGTTATTCTCCAGTCCTTCACTGATAGCTGATTGAAGGGTGAGCTCCCTTTCCGTATCTACCAGATCAACATTCACCAAGGTAGCCTCTGCCATCATGTCCCAGGAAGGAAAGACGCCCGTTTTACTGACTACCTTCATGTTAAGAGTGAGATTTTCAGTAAAACTTTCCATTCTCACGGGTATGTCTTCAGGCTTAGCTCCTTCATACATTTTCAGCACATTTAGGGCTACCCTACGCGGAATACGCTGTATGTTAGCGTCTGAGTCGTAGGCACCATAAGCTCCCGCTTCTAACATGGGAGAGTTAAATAGGGAAAAAGCGGGTTTTTCTCTTTCTGCTAATTCGTCAAGGAGAATTTTCAGCCCATTGGGACTCACCTCATCAAAAATCGGCAGGAAATAGGCTGCCTCTGCAGATTCCGGGAAATTAGCTAAGACAGCTTCTACCCCATCCGAAATAGATACGTAAGTAAAAGTAGCATCCAGATCTCCCAGTAGACGCTG
>JBCDBC010000945.1:0-2987 GCA_039184535.1 Bacteroidota bacterium
ATTCTCCATAAGTTTTAAGGCAAATTCCTTGCATGCAGAAATATCTTCAGTCTCAAGATTAGGATAGTGTTGAAGAATTTCCTCTTCTGAAGTGCCGTTCAACAGAAATTCAAGGATAGTCTGAACGGTAATCCTAAGTCCTCTTATAGTAGGCTTCCCATTACAGGTTTCATCATCAATAGTAATCCTGTCTCCTATAAACTTCATGTGGTAATAATCGATTTTGATTAAAAATAAGAAATTTCTGTATAGTAACGGTTTCCAATTGTAACCTAACGAATTCTTGGTAAACCTATAGTCTTTGAACGGACCTCTCAATTATTTTAGATACTCTTTCAACTTCAGTCTTTCTCCCTCATTCAAGTGTTCCTTTAGGATGCGGTACTCAAACGACTTCCTCTTCAGTTTTTTATAGAAAAATACTTCTGGATGTATCCAAGTACGAACACTTCCATCTTGGGAGGCTGATAAGATCTGGTTATCTGATGTCCATGATGCAGAGAAAATATCACCCTCATGGCCTTTAAACCTAGCCAGTTCCATCCCATTATTCGCCCAAAGTCGAATGGTTTTATCTTTAGAGGAAGTCAAGATGTACTGTCCATTCTTAGAAAAACGAACCGATAAGACGGCACCAGTATGTCCCTCAAACTTTTGTAATTCTTCTCCTGCTGTATTCCATAAACGAGCAGTATTATCAGATGAGCCAGTAAGGACATATTTTCTGTCGGGAGAAAAAGCGACTGAGTTAACTTCCTTAGTATGTCCCTGAAAAGTAGTTAGGGTATATCCTCCCTTATTCCATAGTCGGGCTGTTTTATCCCATGAAGCTGTAAGGATAAACTGGCCATCCTGAGAATAGGTAGTAGATAAAATACCTCCCGTGTGGCCTTCTAACTTCATGAATTCCTTGCCATCAGTATTCCAAAGGATAGCGGTAGAATCCCATGAACTGCTTAATACTTCCTCTCCATTAGGAGAAAATGAAACAGAAGTGATCCCTCCCTGATGTCCCTGAAACACTTGCCTTTGATTACCATTCAGGTCATACATTCTCACTGTATGATCCAGCGAGCCTGTAAGAACAAATTCTTCATCAGGAGAAAAGGCTGTTGAGGTGACTATGTCTGTATGACCGACAAAAGAAATGAGTTCCTGACCTTTTGCTGACCATAGGCGAGCGGTAAGATCTGATGCTCCAGTCAACAATAGTTCTGAATCGGATGATTGGGATAGGGCATACAATTTCCCTTTTGAGAGCTGAACCTCACTTAGTTCCATCCCTTTAGGGAACCAGAGCTGAACAGTATAATCAGTGGTATTAAATCCTGTAGCTCCAGTCAACACCCTTCTTCCATCAGGTGAAAAAGCGATTCCATTGACGCCTCCGTTATGGCCGAAGTAGCATGCCTGTTCCAGACCACTTAGAGACCATAGTTTGGCGGAATGATCCAAAGACCCTGTCAATATTTTCAGTCCATCAGGTGAAAAAGCTACAGCAGATACGCCTTCAGTATGGCCTGTATATCGTATAAGTTCTTGTCCGGATTCATTAAGTAATCTGGCAGTCCCATCGCTTAATCCTACGAGTATATTTTTATCAACAGGTGAAAAGGCTGCAGATAAGACCTGAGCATTTTCAAAGGGAATGGTTGTATGTTCTGTAATCTCTTTATGGGCGAAGGTCCAAATTTTGAGACTATGATCAGTAGAACCTGTGATGAACTTATCGCCTGTGGGAGAAAAGGCGAGTGAAGTGATTTCTCCATTGTGTGCCTGGATACTCAGCTCTTCCACTCCCCAGTCTGACCATAGTTTGAGGATTCCGTTTTGAGATCCACTAAGAACATGCTCTCCCGTAGGGTGAAATCCAACAGCATTGATAGGACTTGTGTGTCCTTTGAAAGTGGTGAGGTATTTCCCCGACTCATTCCACAGCTTAAGGGTATGATCAGCTGAACCTGTAATGATTCTTTTTCTACTTGGTGAGAATGCCACTGAGGTAACATCACCTTCATGGCCTTCAATTTCCACGAATTTCATGGTAGACTTATTCCATAGATGGGCTTTATCATCAGTAGAACCCGTAAGGAACTTTGATCCATCTTGTGAGAATGCTACAGCCAACACGGAACGATTAAATCTGTAGGTAGAAACCACCTCCGATTTAGGTTTAGCAGCATTACTGATAATTTCACTATGAATGCCCTTGGAAATATCTGACTCAGGATATAAAAGTCTATTTGTCCATGAGATATTAGCGGCTAGCGTCGGATCGGTTTCATTGATCTGTAAAGCATGAAGTGCTTTTTGGGTAGAGGAGTTGCTCTTCCTCAACTTAATCAATGAATCTTGAGAATAAATCAGGTAAAGGATAGAAAGGGCAGTAACTGTATACCTTATTCCATTTAAGAGAACAGGTCTGGATAGCCCATTACTGGGATTCGTTTGCTGCTTGAGAGGAGCCTGAGGGTTAGCTGAATATGTTGGTTTATTCATCTTTATTCTCTGATCTATTACTAACTATCTACGTTTGATCTTTTATTGTTGTTTAGTTATATCCAGGGTCTTTTTGTAATCAATTCTTGCCTGATAAGGGCCTTAAGCTTTAATGCTATTTCTCGAATGCAAGACCTGATTACTTAAATATATTCGGACATTATCTAAGCCAGATGATCTAAACAGTAATATATTTCAATGGGAAGATGTAACCAGGAATGGTTAGCCAGTAGAGTAGGGATTATACGATTACTTAATTTAAGACTATCTACTGAGATCTAAAAGAAAAATTGAGGATAGTGGGAGAAGGTTTCAGAATAATTTCCTATACTTTCATTCATGGGAGTTAATCTGGACATTATTGCTGTCTTGTGTATACTTATTAAGTAGCTACCCCCCTTTATTCTCTCTATATCAGAAACACTTCAATCCACCAATATGCATAAGCTTCCCTTTCTTCTAGTTCTAGTGATTCTGTTCGGTTGTCA
>JBCDBC010000946.1:0-2984 GCA_039184535.1 Bacteroidota bacterium
CAAAACCGGTCGTGAATAAGTTCCTCGCACCCCTTATCCCACATTTTTGGTATTGGTGGTAAGCTTGTGCGGCTCGTTCATGAATTTGTGCTCCTGATTCTTTAAGAATCCACCCGTCTATAGCAGCTTTTAAGGTATAGGCTTCTGGAGCCATGAGTCCGGTAGTCCAAAGGAGAGGATTAGCCTTGGCCAGTTGTATTTCTTCCTGAAAATAATCCTGACTTATACACGCTAGTATCATGACATCCTTAGGGTTGGAGACTTCTTGCTTCATAGGAAGCTCTATCCAAAACTCCATAAGCCCGTTATGCCCTATATATGACATAAGTTGCGCAGAACCGCCAAATCCAAGCGTCTTCCCCTCATACGTCAAATTAAATCCTGCCTGTCCATTAGAGGACCTCAAGAAGTCTTCGATACACTTTTGAATGCATTCTCCATCATATGCATCTGCTAGTAGGTAGGTGTCTGAATGTCTATGCTTAAATAGTATTCTTTCTAGGATAGAAGAGTTGGGCACACTTGAAACTTCCAGCAAGTTCCAATCATCTGTTTTTTTATCGAAGAAAGTTTTGATTCCGTAACCTGCACCCCAATAAAGGTTGGTAGAAGGTTTTTTCCCATTTCCTATAGATGCTGGTACAGGTGCTATGCCTTGATGTTCATTGTCGCAAAGTGCCACAAAGACGTGTATCGTTCTGGGCTGGGAAAGTGAAAAATAAGGAATGGCAAGGATTAGGAGGAATAATAGCCTGATCATAAGCATATTTGGGACCAAGAGTAGTTACCTCCTATTGACCTTTTTTCCTAGGTAAAATTTTATCGCTTAGGAATTCTGAGCTAATCCTCCTCTTTCAAATAATATTACCGCCAACCTGGCAAAAGCAGGAAGTCCCCTACTGATAGTCGCTTCTACCACTTTACCGTTTTTAAATCTTCCCCATCTGGCTACATCATCGTAGGACCAATTATTGGCACTCATCATATTACGGAACCTATTGGCCCAATCCTTTTTGATCATTTCGTCAAAAGTGTTTTTACAATGTTCCCACTGGGCCATAGGCATATCCCCATTTTCAAAATATATGAGCCGAACAAACTCCTTCTTTACCTCAAGATCACTGAATTCAGGATTCCTTGATTTTATCCATGCGTGTGTCTGAGAAATACCCATATTAGCAAAGTCCAACGCTATTTTGGCTCTTTTCTCTTGTGAGAAAGTATTGATAATAGCTACCTGCCGTGCTGCAGCTTCTTTGCTTACGTTAATCTTAGTTCCCCAGAAGTCTCCCATTATAGTTAAGCTTAAACTTTATCTCAGGCTTAAGATAAGTGTTTTCATCTAGCAAAAATCAATAACCGCTTATCTCTCCTTAGTATACTCCTCCAATAGCTCTTTCATCCTGCTATCACCATTTACCTCTGCCCAATACATAGGTGTTTCTTCCAATCCTCTTGGAGTAGGATTAGCGCCTGCTTCTAATAAGATAAGTGCTGCTTCAAACTGCTGATCCCTGGCAGCTATGCTCAAAGCGGTTCCGTCGCCACTCGCATAGACATTTACATTAGCTCCATGCTCCAGTAGAAAAGCCAAAGCTCTTAACTGTCCTTCTCTTGCGGCCACGGATAAAGGAGTACCATCAGATGTCCGGCTGTTTATATCAGCTCCTAATTCGAGAAGAAGGTTAATAACTGAGATCTGGCCTTCTCTTGAAGCTATGACCAGGGGAGATCCATCCCCCAGGTCTTCATGTATGCTCGCTCCCGTTGAGTGGAGGTAACGTACCACATCCGTATGTCCATCTCTGACCGCAACTAGCATAGCAGTCTCTCCCTGTGCTTTTTGATGTAGGGAGGCACCAAGTGTTAGCAGTGTTTTGACTGCGTCCAAATGTCCATCTCTTGCAGCAGCTATTAAGGGGGTTCCATCTCCATAATCCCCTTGAAGACTCGCCCCTCTCTCATGTAAAAACTTTATCATCTCAACTTGCCCATCTCTGGCGGCTACGTATAAGGCTGTCCCTTCACCTTCGAGTGTCCTTTCCAACTTAGCCCCGTTCTCCAGTAGTACTCTGGCTACTTCTATATGTCCAAAAGAAGCCGCTTCCATTAAGGGGGTTAATTCATATTCCCCATGTAGTTCGACATTTGCACCGGCTGCTAACAACAGTTCCGCAATCTGATCATTCCCTACTCTGCAAGCTGCTACCAAAGGGGTTTGGGCTCCCAAAACATACATTTTTGAGTTGTCGGAAATGATGACTTCAGATTCTGGTTTCTTGTCTACGCAGTTCGGATTTGTAACGACTAAGAGCTCCTCTACTACCTCTACTTTTTCTGCTTTTATTGCCGATAAGAGCTTCTTACAAGCTTTTTTTCCTTGAGAGAACAGGGAAGCGGAGGTCAGGATAATGGCCATTACTAGTAAAGGAATTGACTTCTGTGAGAGCGCCATAATGATTGAGGTTTGGTAAAAATGATTAAAACTGCAATTGCGAATATAATAAATGTTTGTATATTTACTGCAATTACGAACTTAATCAAATGAAAAAAACCAAGATCGGAGAGTTTGAGGAACTCGTGCTCATGACTGTCATTGTCCTCCAGGAGGAGGCTTACGGAGTAGCTATCAAAAAAGAACTGGAAAACAGATTGGAAACGGGGCTTAGCGTGGGCTCTATTCAGTCTGCCCTTAAAAGAATGGAGGAGAAAGGATTCCTGGAATCCAAATTTGGAGAAGCTACTGCCAGAAGAGGCGGAAAAAGAAAACGAATCTATTCAGCTACCCCAGCGGGATTACGGGTGCTTTCTCAAATGAAAGACATACGTACCAGCCTCTGGAACTCTATGCCTCCTTTTGCACTGGAATTTAGCTGGATATGAGCCAACCTCCCCAAATAGAGCCTCCTAAGTGGCCCCTAAAATTTCTCAGGTTTTTTCTCCGAGGAGAATTCCTGGAGGAAATAGAAGGGGATATGGAAGAG
>JBCDBC010000947.1:0-2959 GCA_039184535.1 Bacteroidota bacterium
CACAGCAAATTGTAGATCAATGGGTCACCACCATAGGGGTCCGTTATTTTTCAGAACTCACCAATATGGCTATTCTCACAGAAGAAGTAGGTGAAGTTGCACGCATCATGGCCCGTAAGTATGGGGATCAGTCTTTCAAAAAATCAGACGAAGAGGTAGACCTGGGAGATGAAATGGCAGATGTCTTATTTGTGCTGATTTGCCTTGCCAACCAGACAGGTATAGACCTCGAAGAAGCCCTCCGAAAAAATCTGGACAAGAAGACCAAGCGAGATAAGGACCGCCATAAGAATAACGAGAAGTTGTCCTCTTGAATAGCAAGTAGAGACGCTATGATTAAGTTTGATTATTTAAGCGTCCCTTGTTCCCCACCATTAAAATGGTGGGCTCAAAGTCAATCATCGCATCTCTACCTTTCATTATAGTGCATAAAGCCGCCAAGAATAGACAAGATCTTTCTTTAGGACTAGTTCATCGTAAAAACAGCATTCCCAAACAGGAGCTTGCCTTGATGCCAGAATCCTCTAAACAGGGGAGAATCAGTGATGTAAATGATCTGTCCGCTTCCACTTCTTTCTACTCCCACGGCCAGGCTATGCTCCAATTTCTTCTTCAGTTTATAACCGGTAAATCCAGCAGTATGGGCCCCGGGCTTAAAGGCACCTACGTTCCATCCGCCTGACCTGAAGTAAGGATATACAGTGCTATTACGTTTTACCAGATGAATATGGTCTCCTAGGCCAAAAGCTAATGGATGAGTCTCATCTAGATCTACTCTGTAAATACTTCCTGCTACATAGTCAGACAGGTTATTCCTTTCCTGCTCGTTGTAAGTCTTGAGGAATACTTCTGGATCTATTTCTTCTTCTCCATCTCCTCTACCTCCTTCTTCAGCAGCAGCTTCTATGGATCTGGCTAAGGCTGTACCGGCCCCTTCTTCCCCTACACTGCTAAAGCTACTGATAGCTCTTTCAAGTACTACTAGTGTACCCCCTGCTTGAGAATAAGCCGTAAGCGTGGAAACATGCTCTCTGTAATTCCCACTAGGGAGAACGATAACATCAAACTGATTAAGATCCAATGCGCCATAGCTTAAGTACTTTAACTGAAGCAGAGTCACAGGATACTTCAATTCTTGCTCAAAGTGATGCCATAATTCCCCTACAGCTAGTGGGTTAGACCCATCTCCCCCTACTATAGCTACCTTAGGGGCTTTGAGATGTTTCACTGCACTAGAACCAAGATCTCTCCCTTCATCTGTATATCCAGTACTCACAGGCGTTAACACACGTCCGTATTCTTTGGCTAAGGCTAAAAGATCAGATTGAAAGGAAGAAGAACCATTATCTGTTCTCAGGAAAATAATGCTTCCTCTGTCAAAGCGCTCATTTCCTATCCTGAAATCAGTAGTACTTTGTCTGGCACGCATCCCCTTATGGAAAGCTGCTGCAAGGAACCTTACATCAGCTATATCTCCCCAACCCATGACAAATGCGTAGGGGTTCCCTTCTGTACTTGGAGACGAGATTTCCTCTATGGAAAATTCTTTTGAGGTGACTACTGGCTTACTGTCAGTAGCATAGGCTTCCAGTCCATATACATAAGGTAAGGCCCAGGCAGTCATGTCATAGGTGACGGAGTCTTCGAGAAAAGTGGTAGGCTCAAATAAGGCTTGAACCATCTTACCCCTACTCTGTTCTACACTCACCATCATATCTCCTTCTGCAATATTTACGCTTCTCTTGGCTCTGGTCTGAAAGTCGAAGCCGGAAGTACGGGTATTTCCTGAAGCTGCGGTATAAGTAATGCTCTGCTTATCCAGTAAGTCAGCAAGTGCTGCCAACTTATCTGAATTGTTAGACGCAGAAATCACAAAGGTATGATAAGGGCTATTAAGGCTTTTCTGCGTAGGAGCAAAGAAGGTATTGAATTCTCGTAGTAGTCTTTCTCTATTCTCATAAGAAGTTTCTACTGTAGAAAGACCGGCAGTTACGTGATGGGCTATTCTATCTTTTAGGGTTAAGGTATCTCCTATATCAGTGGTAACAGAAATACCTGCTGAGGAAGATCCTCCCTGTTCATACGTAAATCCGATAGCACCATTAAAAGTAGGCCAGGTATCTCCGTAGCTTGGGTACAGTAGGTCAAACACCTCCTTGGAGAAATAAAGCCATCCTTCTTCATCAAAGTACTTTGCATGATTTCTACCTATGAGTTCCTGAAATTCTCTTTGCCATGGGGTAATGATGGCGTGATATGGCTTAGCCGCCGGGGCAAAAAAGTAGGGAGAGTTTTTCCCCATCTCGTGAAAATCAGCATGTACTTGTGGCATCCACTGCTGGTACATAGGCATTCTTTGCTGGGATTCCAGCTGTGTTTGCCAAGCCCAGTCCCTGTTCAGATCAAATAGGTAGTGATTCAACCTTCCTCCAGGCCAGGGTTCTATATGCTCCATAGCTGCAGGGTTAGGATTGACCATAGAATGCTGATATCTATTGTACCAGTTGGTATAACGATCTCTTCCATCAGGATTAAGACAGGGATCCAGTACAATGATCATCTCTTTAAGCCATGAGGAAGCACCTTCAGTCTTTTCAGACGCCAACAGATATAAGGTCTCCATGGCAGCTTCTGAGCATACCGCTTCATTTCCATGGACATTATAGCTAAGCCACACAATGGGGAACTGATCCATGGAAGGCTCTCCTGCCTCGAGCTTGGCATGCTGCAGATTACTCTTTCTAATCGCATCTAGCTGGCGCATATTCTCAGGAGCAGTAATAATGGCGAGTTTCAGCGGCCGTCTTTCATGGGTTTGACCATATTCCATGGTACTAACACTCTCGGAACTGGCGGCTACCGCATCTACATAATCTAATATTTTGTGGTGGTAGGTGAATTTTTCTCCTAACTCGTAGCCTAAAAATTCGGCTGGACTGGGGACACTCTGACTAAAAAC
>JBCDBC010000948.1:0-2958 GCA_039184535.1 Bacteroidota bacterium
GAAGAAGTAACAGAGCTATATGAGGAGAATCTACACCTCTATGAACATAGCTACCTGGCTGCGAACAAGCTCTACGGAGAAATACAGGAGCACCTTCAACCAGACAGGCTTTCCTTATCAGAAAAAACCAGACAATCCTTTCAGGAAAAGTTAAGTCAGCTCCAGACAGGCATTCAAGCAAACTCCTATGAAAAAAACAGTCGTTCCTTTGAAGAGCTGAGCCACCTAAAAGACGCCATCCATCAGCACCATAAAGCCTTCGAAGAAAAAGCCCTTCAGTATGAGCAGCTAGGTAGGATGATGGAAAGCCAGCGTACAAAATTCTGGAAGGAAGACCTGGAGAAACTTAGGAGCGACCTACATAAAAGCATAGAACAGCTACAGGAGGAGAGCATCCCCTCAGCGGAAGATTCTCTATCGGAAGAAGTCATCTTAAGTACTCAAACGCTAAAGAGTGGTAAGCTTGATGAACTATCTGGCAAAACAAAGCATAAGTCCTTTCTGAACAGGATTAGGGACATCCGAGGGGATCTGGTTTCTTATCAGACATTTGAAAAACTGGAGAAGGATATCCTAAAACGTAGACGTCTTATCCTGGGAGGTCAGATTGCAGCAGGATTGCTGATTCTCCTGGCATTACTATTCTCTATCAGAATTCTCCCTCAGCAAATAGCCGCTCAAAAAGAAAATCAACTTTGGCAGAGGGCCCTTCAAACCAACTCCTACCTGGTCTATCAGGAATACCTGGATACCTACCCTGAAGGGACACATTTGGAGGAAGCCAAGGACCTTCAAAAAGGCGTTGCTGAAGTAGACTCACTTTCTTTCACGGATTCTTTCGGAAGAGAACTACTTTACTTTGGGAAGATGGATGAGGGCTTTCCGCAAGGAGAAGGAAAAGCAGAGTATGTGGATGGTTCCTACTATGAAGGAAGCCTCAAGCAGGGCCTACCCTATGGCCCAGGGAAAATGGTGTATGTGGATGGAGCCACCTATACGGGGGACTGGCGTAAAGGTCAGCGCGAAGGTGAAGGCATACAGGAGTTTGCTAATGGCCAGAACTATGAAGGGAACTGGAAAGCAGATGTTTTTCAGGGACAAGGGACTTATACCTATGCTGACAATCACTATTATCGTGGGAATTGGGTAAACGGGAAAAAGTCTGGAAAAGGAAAGCTGTATTTACCGCAAGGCGAGAAGTATGAAGGAGAATGGAAGGATGGAAAACGACATGGGAGAGGAGAACAGACCTACAAAGACAAAAGCGCTTATTTAGGTGAGTGGAAAGAAGATAAACGTTCAGGTAAGGGCATGCTAAGCTACCCAAGCACGCTATACTACACAGGTGTATGGAAGGATGACCAACTGGATGGACCGGGCAGCCTAAGCTGGAAAAGCGGCGGAAGTTTTGAGGGGAATTGGACCAAGGGAAAAATTAAAGGCAAAGGTACCTTTCTCGATAGATTCCGTGCAGAATACACAGGATACTGGGAGGAGAAGAATGATACGATCTACTTTCGGGAAACTTCAGAAGGGGCCAATGTGAAAGGAAGGTTTAACCAGGGTCTATTTCTCACCTACTAAAAAAGCCACTCTTAGCTTTCATCATCCACATAGCGCCTCAGTGCGATATTAATGACATCTTTTACCCTAATGCCTTTGGAAACAGCTATTTCTCTGGCCCTGTTTAACACTTCTGTGGTAATCATAGTCTGGAAGCGGCTCTCCACATCAGCGTTACTTCCAGCTCTTTTGGCTCTCTTTACCGGAATGATATCATCAAAGGCATTGTCTTCCAACGCTTCTTCTATGGTGTCCAGAAAGCTCTTTCTATGAGAAGAAGATTTTGAGTTAGGCTTTTTTGTATTGGCCAGATCATTAAGGGCATCTCCCAGAGAATCTCTTAGGTTCTTTTTTCTGCGAGAAGATGAAAGGGGCTTATTGCGGATTATGGTCTTTTTCCCAGACGCATTTTTTTGCTCAGAATATGCTGAAGGTATGACGTCTGATAAAACATCATCCTCAAAAGCATCTTCTAACGCATCCAGAAATTTTTTACCCATTCTTCAAAGATATAGTTAATCCACAAATAGCAAGCAGGATTTCATTATTTACGCTTCCACCAATTCAGAGGTTCTACTGACTACTTCTTCAGCCAAAGCCAGGTAGTCATTGGCTCCATGACAATTTTCGTCATAGCGGAAGATATGTTTCCCCATACTCTGGGCTTCTGCCAAAGCTACATTCCCTCTGATATGTATGTCGAAGATCATGTCTCCATACTTATCCATAGCGTGCTGGAGAATCTCCTGATGGAGGACTTTACGACTATCATACTGCGTAATAGTGATTCCCAAAAGTTCCAACTCACTATTCATACGTGTTTTTACCGTACGAAGAATGCGAATAAACTCAGACATTCCCTGCATAGCCAGATATTCCGGCTGCAGTGCAATGATTACATAATCACTGGCCGTTAAAGCAGAAATGGTAAGGGATCCCAGTGAGGGAGGGCAGTCTATCAGGATAAAATCATACAGATCCTTAATCTGCTGAAGGCTTTCCTGAAGAATAAATTCTTTCCCCACTTCATTATTCTTTTCGAAGCCCGCCAGATGAATAGACGAAGGAACCATATGGAAGTCCCCTAAGTCCAGTACTGACTTGCGAATATCATCCTGGAAAACCAGAACCTGATAAATGGATTGCTCCTGTTTTTTAAGCCCTAAGGAAGTGGAAGCGTTAGCCTGGGGATCTAAATCTATGAGTAAGACTTTATACCCTAGTCGGGCGAGCCCTGCGCCGAGGTTAACTGTGGTGGTGGTTTTTCCTACGCCTCCTTTGTGATTCGCAATAGAAATGACGCTCCGCCTCAGCTGTTGGTATTACCCAAGCGCCTGCGTCAATCGAACATCATTCATGGCGAAATACTCAGCATCTTCAGCAATGAAGACCTCA
>JBCDBC010000949.1:0-2952 GCA_039184535.1 Bacteroidota bacterium
CAAAAGTATATTTACTTCTCCTTTGATAGGCTTACCTTTTTCAGGGAGCTTATGCAGGATGAGAGATTGTTCCAAATAGGCTGTTGATTGTTCTTCTGGATCATGAATATAATAGATCAGGAATCGTGGTGTAAACTTTTCGCCTAGGATATCTAGTTCTAATGCCACTATTCCTGATGCTCCTTCCTGATAGATATTCAACTGAAGGGTATCATCCCTCCAACGAGCTCCTGCAAAAGGAAGCCTTGTGGAAGATTCATTTGAATCCGAAATAGTGATAAGGTTGCAAAATGAATTTCTAATTATGTGAGCGGTGTCCTCTTCTGTTATTGGCTCCCCAAAGGTGTTTTCAAAATAGTCCTCATGCTTAATAACGTACCAGGGGTAGGTCCAGTCGTTAGGATCAACCTCCAGTTCGCTTAATTGAGGATCAATTTCGATTTCCGACCAGGTATGATCTTCTATTATGAATAAGGAAAGGAACAGAACCAAATAGATTTCCATGAGGCGTGCCTTATTTAACAGGATTTTACCTCAAAACGCCTATGTCTATAGGATGTTATACCCAGCATTAGAGATGTATTTCTCCTAATTTGAAATGAACAAAAACTTATGTTCATTTTACTCTCCTAGACTTTTTTTACAAACTGCCTCCCTTTGTAAATCAGAAAGCCTTCTAGTGAAAGTATGAATATGAATATGGGAATGAGGGATTGGATATCTGGATTGTAAATGAAACCTCCTATTAAGTCGAGAAATTCTATGAAGAACCTCATCAAAAGAAGAATGAGCAGCACCTTGGTGTCTTTAAATGCGAAGAAAATAATGAAGGCACCTATCACTATATTTCTGATGTTATTCCCCAAGAAGGTTAACTGAAGCAAATCCAGGTTGAGCGTATCATATTCAAAGCCTGAAAGAATAGGAGGAATCATCTCCTGAGGAAATAACAACATAGAGATAGAGGTGAATATGAATAAACCTCCCAAGAGACAGGCTGCGATGGTGTACCATGTTGTATGTAAGACCATATAAAATGAGTTGATGAATGGGGCTTAAATTATATGGAATGAACGGGGAGGGACTTATACTTTTCTGTCTATCTATTATACTTTTAAGGAGTATGACTGTTTCGGAAGTCTGTGGGCGTCATATTCAAATGCTTCTTAAAAAGAAGGGTAAAGTAGGAGGGCTCATTAACCCCTAACTGATAGCATATCTCTTTTACACTTAGGGCTGTGTAGGCTAGCAAGGCTTTTGCCTCCAATAAGAGTTTGTGTTGGATAGCCTGCTTTGCGCTTATACCAGCCAGGGCGACAGTAGCTTTATTGAGAGTGGTTGGATTCACCCCTAGTTCTTCACAGTAAAACTGTACCGTCTTTTGGGAGGAAAAGTGCTGATTAAGAAGAGCGTAAAATGCTGATATGAGTTTTTGCTGACCATTGAGTTCAGCCGTAACAACTTCCTCCTTTATACTTCTTTCAGCATGTAAAACTATGTTCTCCAGATAATTGAGTTGGAGAACTTGAGAAAACCTGGGGTTTGCTGCTTCCGTTTCCTCTTCAACAAGTGTAAACAGGCTTGGGATTAAAGAATCTTCTACGGTTACTGGACTAGGTGACACATATCTTCTGAATAGGCTGGAAGAAATGATGTTACTTTTTCTTTCAGGATGCTTTTCTACGAATAGCTCAGAGAAAATAATGATCTGCCCTACATAGATAGAATCCTCAGAGAATGAACATATGACATTACTGGGGGCGAAGAGCAGCATCCCAGGCTTAATGGGGATCTTCTCAAAGTTGATTTCTAGATGGCCTGAGGAACCTTCCTTGAAGTGATAAATTTGGTAAAAGTCAATTCTGTGAGGGGGAGATATCAGATCAATACTTTGCTTGGTAAGTCTCTCCATGGAGACTACTTCTATTCCTTCGTTTTTCTTGAATGTATACTGTTTGATCATCTCTGCGGTAAACATAGCACTCTTCAAAAGCTAAGTCCAGTCTTATAGCTAATTGGAAAACCTTAATACCTGCTCGGGAATAGAAGACTATACATTAGTGCTAAGCAAGAAGAGATAATATCAGCTGGAATGATAGGAGGCGGTGTTGCCTATGAAGAATACCTCCTGGGCGTAACGGCTGAACTTAATGAAGCTTTTCCAGAACGATTTAAAAGTTTAGTGGAAGATGGCGCTGAGCATACCTTCATCATAAAACAGTTTGGTTATTCTGTGGCAGGCACCACCGTAAAGCAGTGGATCTCAGACATACTAAGTGAAAGTGGAGATTGGGTGTCTAAGTCGGACTGAGTTAAAGCTGAGATTGTAGATCTTAGGCTATGGTTGGATACTAGTCTAAGGTCAGTAAGTTGATTAAGTAAATAGAAGAGCTACCACTCTAATTCTAAAGCCTCCTTGGACCCAGGTTCTACTTTTAATTCTACCCTACAATAGGTAATTGTTTTTTCTATAATGCTGCTAATTTCAGCGTAACTCTTTATACTTTTTCCTCCAATTTTGGGAGTTACATCTAAAGAATTAATAATTGCAGAGTAAGCTTCCTTAAATATTTTTTCAGTTTCTGGCTGATTCCATACGATTGAATAGTTAAGTCGAACAGCATCAAAAGGTCCAGGGTGGTGAAACGCCTCTTCTTCATTAACTACTGGAAATAGCCATACTTCCTGGTGATTTTCTGGATCAGTAGAATTTGATATTGAGAAGTAGTCGTCAGTCTGCTTAAAACCTAAGTTACTTAGTTGTTCAAATTCTCTACTGTTTGGAGGGAAGTTTGGATTCTCGAGCCCAACTATGAGGAATAAGTCTCCGAAAGTGGGTTTAGTTGAATTAAATTGAAAATCTACTTTTAGACCCTCGAAAGCTAATTCTTCCAAATCATAACTTCCCATACTATTTATTGAATCTTTATCCCTTGGATTGTTACAACCTAG
>JBCDBC010000950.1:0-2950 GCA_039184535.1 Bacteroidota bacterium
ACCGTATCAGTGTCAACACATCCATTTTGATTGACCGCTTCCACATAATAAGTGGTAGAGATGTCAGGAGTGGCCACAGGACTCGCCATGGTAGAATCACTTAAACTTCTTCCAGGAGACCAGGAATACTGAACAGCACCAGGGCTGGCATTGAGTTGGACACTTTCTCCAGGACAAATACTGGTATCTACTGAAACACTTAAAAATTCTGTATTCTCAACTTCAAAGCTTAAGACATTAGAAATGAGACTACAGGCAGCCTTGTCTAGGTTGGCTTCTATATCTGCGGCTTTGATCCGGTATTGATCTACGGAATTAGCACTACCTACCTCATAGGTGAGGTTTTCTGCCATGGGAATATCTGCCCATGTATAGCCGCTATCCTGACTTATCTGCCATTGGACAAAGGCTGGATTTATGTTGCCTAGTGAGGTGACCTCCAGGTCTACTGTGCTTTGTCCGCAAACCAGAGGAGTATTGTCCACAGGGTCAATTCTTATAGAACTACCACACAAACGGAAGCTAATATTATCTATGGCCAGATCATTTCCGTTTCCACCTGGTGCATTATTTCGGATAGCTAGCAAATATTCTGTTTCCCCTGGCGGAAGGGTAAAATTAAACCCATAGGTACGCCAGGTAGCATCATTTAGAATATCACCTGTATCATATATGGCAGGCATGTTTCGCAGATCTCCGAGTGGGGTATTTGCTGGTGCCAGGATAAAGCTAATGTTGGGCATATTGCCCGGATTCTGGCTGTGGGGGCTGAAGATATTGATCATATCCACAGTAAACTCATAGACATTTCCACCACAAAGGTCCTGAACTACTCCCTGATAGAAAATCCCTGGCTCATATCCAGCATTGACAATCATCATATATCCATTCTTATCAGGGCTATTGTCCTCAATACTTATCCAGTTATCCTCCATCTGATTAGTCGAGTTCGAAAAGTAAGTCCCCGGCGTCATACCAAAGGTATTATTGGCTAACACATAGTATCCATCGTCAGGGTAACTTTGGTTAAAACCGTTTAGGCCATAATTGTAGGTAGTTACTCCCGCGGGTACTTCTGAAATGAAGAATTCTGTAGGTCTGTCTACTCCATCAAAGTTAGTCGTACGGCCTACCCAGGTATCTCCTGTTTCCACTCTACCAAAGTTTCCTTGAGGAAATACATTCTCGCCCTTACCCTCACTACACTGGCCCTGGATAATGGTAGGTTGGCCTTCTAGCTGCTTGGGAACAACAAGGATATAGAAGCAAAGCCATCCCCAAATAAGGAGAAGCCTTGCAGATATGTTTATTTGCATTAGGTCTTCCTTTATAGTCTTAATGCTTGATGACTGTCCCCCTCGCTGAAATTTTCTGCCCCTCTTCATCAAGTAAGAAGAATCTATACATCCCTGGAGGGAGGGATTGAAGGTCTATTCTGTGAAGACTTCCAGTACGGGCTATCTTTTGGGTAAGTACAGTCTTACCTGAGAGATTATACAGTTTTACATGAGAGATTGTAGGGGAAGAAGCAAGCGTTTCAAACCAAACTTCTTGATGTGCCGGGTTAGGATAGACCTTAAGATTGGGAATTTCTTCCTTTAATATAGAGGTGGTTCCAGCAGAGATGCAGGAGGGGATCTCTGGTGCAAGATGAGGGGTAAGTAGATTCATCTTCCAGGTATTAACCTGTGCCCAATCATCTTTCAGTATACCTCCTGTATCACCTGAGTTTGGGTTGAAGCACCAGAAAGTCCAACTGTAATCCGAACCCACATAATCCATAAGTTCCTTAATCCATTTTAGGGATTTACCTCCAAAAGCCTGTTCCTCCTTAATCCCGAACTCTCCCATGAGGAGGTGTCCAATTCCTTTATTGTGAACAAAAGCCCAACGATCATCCCATAAGGGTTTTAGGTTACCCGGGAAGGAAGCTTCATTAAACCAGGGCTGATTAAAAACTTCTGGTCCGTATTCATGAAAGGAGTAAATAAGCTTGTCTGGTTTGCTAAGGTTGAGCTGGTAATTATTTACATCATGTAGGTTTCCCCCCCACCAGTAGTTTTCTCCTCTTTGATCCTTAGCTATTCCTTCTACACAGACTACTATATTGGGGTTTACCTTCCAGATAGCTTCAGAGCAGCGTTCGGCTGCTTTAGCCCAGTCTTTTGAAGCTTCTCCATACCCCCAGGTGATGTCATTTGCATGAGGTTCATTGTTAAGGTCAGCTACTGAAACCGCAGCAAAATCCTTATAGCGTTCAGCCATAAATACCCAATCCGCAATCCATTTCTCTTCTGATACTTCATTTGTATACCAGTAACCTTCAGACAAGTAGCCATCAGCTTTACGGGAATGGCAGTCTAGTATGATACGTAGGTTATTTTCCTCACACCAGGCTACTGCCAAATCGAGAATTTCTATAGGGCTGGAAACGTTTTCCAGGTAGGAATTAAGGGTTGAACCTGTGTAGGCGTCCTGTCCGAAATTATTAACAGATACACCATTAAAGCTGGCTCCAGGTTTAAGCATATCATTAGTCCAGGGAACACGGATAGTGTTAAAACCAAGGTCCTTGATTTGCTGTAGCATGCTATACATATCTCTACTCCACAAACCATGAAAGGCAAGGTTACTCGTTTCGAAGCCGAACCAGTTTACACCTGTGAGTCTTACTGGTTCTCCTCTTGTGTCATACAGTTTATTTCCATCAACAAATAAGTAATTCTGTTTGCATTCTTCATTAGAGAAAGCCTCTGAAGGCTGGGGAAGACCAGATCCAAGGGAGAGAGTATGGTTATTTCCCAAAAGAAATAGAGGAGAAGTGACAAAAAGGGCTATGATACAAAATACTCGTAAGGGTAATTTCATAATCAATGGATTAAGGAAAAATTTTGAATTACAATGGAATGAAGATTACAGACTTTCTCTCTCTATGGTGGACTTTCTCAAT
>JBCDBC010000951.1:0-2942 GCA_039184535.1 Bacteroidota bacterium
AGCCAACGTGTTAAATGGATGCAAGAAGATTATAGTGCATAAATCATGTTTAGAAGATTTACCAATACACAACTGGGAATAGCACTAGGTGTATTAGTGCTCCTCTACGGCATGTCTACCCTCCTGGGGGGAAACAGAGACAGGAGTTTTAAGAAGGCATTAGGCTTAGTGGATACTACTGCCGTAAATAAGATAGAAGTGGTCCTTACAGAGAACGAATCCCTCTTTATAGAGAAAGAAGGAGGAAATTGGACGGTAAACGGACCGGACGGTTTATCCTATCCAGCGGACCAGGAACAGGTAAAAAGGAACATAGGCGCCCTGCTTAACCTGGAAGCTACTCAGCTGGTTTCCAGTAAATCAGAAAACTGGGGAGACTATCAGGTAGATACTGCAGGCACCCAGGTGAGGATATTTAGTGGAAATGAGAAACTGGTTGACTTGGTACTTGGTCGCTTTGAGTATAAGCAGACGGGTATGACCAACTATGTCAGAGAAGGAGGGGCAGATGAGGTGTATCTTGTGAATGGATTCCTCTCTTCTCTCTTTAGTAAGGACCCTTCTAACTGGAGAAATAAAAACCTCATTTTTGGTGGAAGTGCAAGCTGGGCCCAAATAGCATTTTCTTATCCTGAGGACAGCTCTTTTACTTTGGGAAGAGTAGGAGAAAACTGGGTATTCTCTGATTCTACTGTAGCAGATGCTGGCAAGGTCAGATCCTATCTTTCTACAGTTGGAAACCTCAGAGGTCAGACCTTTGTGGAAGACTTTCTGCCTTCCACCGTACCCGTAGCATTTTCAGTAACCATCAGTGGCCCTACTCCTCCCATCCAGATAAATGCCTATCCGGATGATACGCACGAGTATGTCTTAAGTAGCTCCCAAAACCCGGATGCTTTTTTCAGCGGAAAAGACGGCGGTATCTGGAAGAAGTTATTCGTAGGAGCTGGGAAATTTGTAGCCGCTCCGGTTGAATTAAGATAGTCCCAAAAATATCGATGAATATATGAGAGCACCTGCCCATAGGGTGCTTTTTTATGCGATAAAAAGGGAATATTTTTATGACCCTTATTATCCGAATACTCGTATATCTATAAATACTTATTTAGCCTAAACTCGTTAACATGAAACCCATAATTAGTTGGACACTTTCTGTTTTTCTTATAAGTATTTCTCCAATGCTTTATGGACAAAGCATTAAGTACTCTCCCAAGAAGCCTTCTCCGGGGGATGAAATCACCATCACCTATAAACCAAAAGGTGGGAAGCTGGAAGGGAAAGAGTTGAATGGGGCTCTGATGTATGTGGAAAACGGGAAACATGTTTTACAACTTATAGAGCTCCCCCAAGAAGGAGAAGCCTACACCTTTGAGATAAAAACTCCAGATTCAGTATTGGCCATAGCCATTCAATTTAGTGAAGCACCTAATCCTTTAAGTCAAGCGGCGTATGAAAATTACTATTTGCCGCTTGTAGATAAAACAAGTAAGGAAGTGCTTCAAGGAGCTTATGGATCTTTAGGAGAATTTTTTGGGAATCGATATTATTCATCTGCAGAAGAGCTGCTTGAAAGCAAGAAGTTTATAGAAAAAGAGTGGGCTCTTTGGCCTGAATCCAGAAATAAATTCTGGTATGAGTATGCTATAATTGCACAGAATGGAAACTTTAGTGAAGCATCGGAGAAGGTTAGGGTCCATCTGGATAACACCTTGCAGAGTACAACATCAACTGAAGAAGAACTTAACCAAGTCTTTCAAATAGTACAGGCTACGGATAAGAGTGGTACTGAGACAGATAGTATTTCAAAGATTATTATTGAAAAATTTCCTGATGGAGAGGTAGCGGCAGAATGGGGATTAAATGATTTTTTTGTGCTTACAGGCTTAGAGGATCAAGAGCAGTTTTTTATAGACTACCAGGAAAAATTTAAACAGACGGAGTTTCTTAGAAACGGCATACAAAGTATGGCGGCTGGTTTGGTGAGAGGATTTGCCTTTGAGCAAAATTGGGAGAAGGTGGATACATACATTGTTTTTATAGACAAAAGAAGGAACCAAGCTCAGCTTCTAAATGAAATAGCCTTAAGATTAGGGGGAGAAACGCTGGAGGGATTTGCCCTCAATCTTGATAAAGCTGGAGAACTTTCGCAACGCGCTCTCAATCTGATTCAGCAAGAAAAAAGGAACCATGAGCCGGATTCAGAAGGAAATGATTTTGTGGCTTTTTCATTGGAGCTAGAGTACGCCAGCTATCTGGATACTTATGCTATGGTTTCTTACAAACAGGGGGATAAGGCCCTGGCCCTGGCTTTACAGCAGGAAGCTATGGATAAGTCGCCAGGCCCTGATCCCGGTATGACAGACAGATATTTTGTCTATTTACAGGAAGGAAAAAGTCCTTCTGAATTGATCAGTCTCATAGAAGAGAAAATAGTCGCTGGTCAACAAACACCTACCATGATGGACCTGCATAAAAAGCTCATGTTTGAGAACATGAGCGTGAATGATATATACCAGCGTTATCTGGGGACTCTATCAAAAGAAAGGTTGAAAGGCCAGATGATGGATCAGGAAGCACCATTATTTACCCTGACAGATTTGGATGGGGAAACCGTTTCCCTTGAAGAGCTTAGAGGGAAAGTAGTGGTAGTGGATTTTTGGGCAACCTGGTGTGCGCCTTGTATTGCCTCTTTTCCAGGGATGAACAAGGCGAGAGAGAAATATGCGGATAGAGAGGATGTAGCATTCTTATTTGTAAATACTTGGGAGAGAGAAGATGAGCCAACAGAAATGGTAAAAGAGTTTGTGAAAAAGAAGGGTTATGGTTTTCAGGTACCCATGGATGTAGAGAGTAAAGTAGTAGAAAGCTATGGGGTAACTGGGATCCCCACCAAGTTTATCATAGATAAGAATGGCAAAATCAGATTCTCAAGTGTGGGTTAT
>JBCDBC010000952.1:0-2941 GCA_039184535.1 Bacteroidota bacterium
ACATTCAAAAGAAGCAGGTAGCCGAGTCCTCCACTGGAACAGGCCTAAAAAATATTAAAGAGAGGTACCAGTATCTGGCCAATAAAATTGTGGAAGTATTTGAAAGCCCGGAAAGCTTCACAGTAAAAATCCCTATCCTAACCCTACAGAAGGCATGAACATAGTCATAGTAGAAGATGAGCCTTTAGCCGCCGAAAGGCTAAAACAATTAGTTCACGAATACGAGCAACATATACAGGTATTAGCCAGACTGGATTCTGTAGAGTCAGCTGTTAAGTGGTTCCAAGAAAATGGAATGCCAGATCTGGTATTTATGGACATTCAGCTTGCTGATGGGATCAGCTTTCAAATCTTCGAGCAATCCCAGATCAAGGCTCCAGTGATTTTTACTACTGCCTATGACGAATATGCCATCAGAGCCTTCAAAGTAAACAGCATAGACTATCTTCTAAAGCCCCTCAGTTTTGATTCAGTGGCTAATGCGCTGGATAAATTTGTCAATCTCCATGTTAAGCAAGATGCTTCTCCGGCATTAGATCCAGCACTCTTGAAGACCCTTATGAGCCAAATTCAGCAACCCTCCTACAAGTCCCGCTTTATCGTCAAAAAGGGAGAACACTTACTTTCTGTGGAGATCAATCAGATCAACTATTTTTACGCAGAAGATAAGGTGAGCTTCCTCAAAACCCGTGAAGGAAAACGTTTTATCATTCAGCAGACCTTAGGAGAACTGGAAGAGCTATTAGATCCAGCCATTTTCTTTAGGATAAACCGTCAGTACATAGCAAGATTTGAAGCCATAGAAGACATTATCTCCTACTCTAATAGCCGATTAAAGGTGAAACTTTCTCACTGCGAGGATGATGAGATCATTGTAAGTAAACAAAAGGTGCAAGCTTTTAAAAGCTGGCTTGATCAATGAAAAACCTCTCTGGTAATGTCTTAGCTAGCTAGAATCAATATTTTACGCTTTTGTATAAGTAAAGGATAGTTTTCTTATATGCTACTCATATATGGACTTTCTACTTTGACGGTATCCACTCTGGATAAAAATTCATATGAATTAATTCGGAAAGTGGGGTATTTTGGATATTTTGGTTAAGCATGAGGACCAAATGGTGGCTAATCCCTATTAAAAGAGAGAATCCATCTCCTTCTGTGCACGTTTTCACATATTAACTACTACTACTCTGAACTGGCTCGACTACATCATCGTAATAGCATATGGCTTAGGCTTTCTCAGTCTGGGCTATTTTTTTAAGGACAATAACTCTTCTGAAGACTACTTCCTGGGAGGGAGAAGTATGGGATGGTTTCCCTTAAGTTTGTCTACTATGGCTACCCAGCTTTCAGCCATCAGTTTCATCTCAGCCCCTGCATTCGTAGGGATGAAACAAGGAGGAGGTATGCAGTGGCTTACCTACGAATTAGGTGTACCACTAGCCATGATCTTCATCATGGTAGTCCTGATTCCCAACTTATACAAGTCAGGCATAGTCAGTGTATATGAGTACCTGGAAAGAAGGTTTAACGCTTCCACAAGACTTCTCATCAGTACCGTTTTTCAGATTAGTCGCTCCTTTGCTACAGGGGTTATGGTATATGCAGTAGCACTCATACTTCAGTCCGTCATCCAAATTCCTTTCTGGCAAACTATCATGATCATTGGCGTAATCACTTTAATCTACTCCTACCAAGGGGGTATGAAAGCTGTGATTTGGGGAGACGTGATTCAGATGATTATTCTTTTCGGGGGGATCATCATCTGTTTGATCTATGGCATCACAGAATTAGGGGGTTGGTCTGTCTTTATGGAGAAAGTAGATATTGAGCGGACCATGGTCATCGACTTTGGAAAGTTTGGCTTCAATGGAGATGGATTTGGATTCTGGCCCATGCTCATAGGGGGATTCTTCCTTTATGTCTCCTACTATGGAACAGACCAGAGCCAAAGTCAGCGTCTCCTCTCAGCCAAAGACCTTTCTACGGTAAGACAACTCCTCACGGTAAATGGCCTATTGAGGTTTCCCGTAACCCTAATCTACTGTATCATGGGCTTGGTATTGGGAACCTTATTAGCTCAGGACCCTAGTTTCCAACAAGCCATAGCAGATACTTTTACGGCTACAGATGGTGCCTTGAAAAGCCAAACGGATCTTTTGGTCCCCATCTTTATCACAAAATATCTCCCTCACGGAATCATAGGAATTTTATTGGTAGCCATCCTCTCGGCTGCCATGTCCAGCCTAAGCTCTGCCATTAACAGCCTTTCTGCTGTATCTATGGAGGACTATGTCAAGCGCTTCAAGAAAAACATGAACGACAAGGAGTATGTACGTTATTCTCAGGGGATTTCCATCTTTTGGGGATTGGTATGCCTGGGTTGTGCTTTTGTAGCTGGCGGCATAGCTGATACTGTCATAGAAGCCATCAACAAAGTAGGTTCAGCTTTCTATGGACCTATACTGGGTGCTTTTACCCTCGCCATGCTGAGCAAGCGTACCCAGGCACTGGATGTGAATATAGGCATCATTGTAGGAGTACTCTTTAACTTCTATCTCTGGATATATGTGCCAGAAGTATTCTGGTTTTGGTGGAATGCCATTGGAGGCATCATGACCATCACTATAGGCGTGGTCCTGGGCTACATACGCAATGCTCCTGCCAAAGGAGAAACCATCAGTCTTACAGATCTGAACTTCAACACCTGGCATACTTATGCCCTGGTAGGCTTCTTTGGATTAATCATTCTGGTGAGCGTAATGCTTCCGGGTTGGTTTGGGGCGTAAACCAGAACAAGGCATGTGATCTACTCTTATCATTCATTTTGCTTCACCTGGAAATGCATTCAAGGTAAAATGCCTTGAATATGTACCAAAAATGATGCAATTTGTGTATGAAACCAGAGAAGATTATACAATTTGTCTTTTTCAAATCTGAG
>JBCDBC010000953.1:0-2938 GCA_039184535.1 Bacteroidota bacterium
ACCATGATAGGGAAGCAGAAAGGCGTAAATCTACTAGGACGGGTAAGAATTATATGCTTACCATCTAGCCTTTCCAGGGCTTTCCTAAGTCTATCTCCTTCAATTTCATAATTGAGTACTTCATTATAGGCCTGCTGAAGAAGAAGGCTATCTGGCTCATATTGCTGGAATACCTTAAACAAGAGAGAAGTAGAAGCCTGAAGGTGTTTGCTCTTGATAGCTTTTCCAGGGTAGCCTTGGAAAATCAGGCCTGAGACGGTAGCTACTTCTCTGAATCTACTATTGGCCATTTCTGTCTGGTTGATGCTATGCATAATGTCTTCATGAAGGCCTTCAGGAGAGAATAAACCTGCCTCTAATGCCTCTTCAATGGGGATCTCCTGGTCTGAGAGTAACTCGAAGCCATAATCATTCATGGCTATGGAAAAGGTAATAGAGGTAAGTTGGGAAATTCTCCATGCACAAAGTGCGGCCATAATTTCATGCAGGACTCTACCTTCCAGTGGATAGATGAAGAGGTGATAGCCTTCCCGGCTTTTCATGTATTCTATGAGGCATTCCTGTGAGGAGGGAACTACTGACCAGTTATTCTGAACATCCAGCAACCCTCGTAATCTGTCCAGCTCTATGTCCTCAATGGATTCACTGAGGTAGGTATCCATTTTATCTCTGAGAAGACGGGACATTTCTGAACTTAGCTTCATTCTACTCCCCATCCAGCGAGGCACTACACCCTTTTTACTCTTGGATTTCTTGACCTGGACTTCCATATTTCTCACTCGGACCAGCTCCAGGCTTTTTCCAGCAAACCAGAAAACGTCCCCAGGCTTTAGCTTGGTGATGAAGCTCTCTTCTATGGTGCCCAGCTTCCCCCCCTTGACGTATTTCACCATGAGGTTCACATCTCCCACAATAGTGCCTATGGAAAGCCTGTGCTGTAAAGCGATTCTCTTATCATTCACCTTATACAGTCCATCTTCCTCTATTTCTACCTTTTTGTACTCCTGATAAGCAAATAGAGACTTCCCACCAGTAGTGACAAAGTCCAGTGCCCAATCGAAGGTTTCCTGTGCCAAGTCTCTGTAAGCCCAGCTACTCCTAACCTCCTCCAGAATATCCTGCGGAAAAAAGCCATTAGCTACTGCTAGGGTAACCAGGTACTGGATTAGGACATCCAGCGGCTCTGCTATGGGAATTCTATCTTCTATACTTTTTTCTACCACCGCTTGCCGTAGGGCTGCTGCTTCTATCAGTTCCAGTGAATGGGTAGGGACAAAGTAAATTCTGCTCACCTCTCCCGGTCTATGTCCGCTTCTTCCTGCCCGCTGAACAAACCTTGCCACTCCCTTAGGCCCACCCACCTGTATGATGGTGTCCACAGGCCTGAAGTCTACGCCCAGGTCCAGGCTAGAGGTACAGACCACTACTTTCAGCACGCCATCATGTAAGGCCTGCTCCACCCATGCACGCGTCTCTGCAGCTATGGAACCATGATGCATAGCTAATACTCCGGCTAGATCAGATTCCGCCTCTAGTAATGCCCTATACCAGATTTCCGCCTGTGCACGTGTATTGGTGAAGATGAGGGTAGACTGGCTGTCATTGATGATGGGCAGTACAAGAGACACCATATGGATGCCTAAGTGCCCTGACCAGGGGAAACGCTCTATTTCTTCAGGTAGTACAGAGGTTACTTCTATCTGCTTTTCTATCTTGGACTTAACCAGGGCGTGAGGGAGTTCTTCATAGCTTCTACCTAGTAAACACTGCATGCCTTCCTCCATATTCCCTATAGTGGCTGAGATGCCCCAAACTTTTACGTCAGGAGAGATTTTCCTGATACGGGCTATGAGGAGTTCTACCTGTGTACCCCTTTTAGATCCCAATAGCTCATGCCACTCATCTATCACTATGGCTTTAACTCCTTCGAATAGTTTCTCATGGTTTTTGGAAGCAAAAAGCACATGCATGCTCTCGGGTGTGGTTACCAGCCCTTCAGGCATACGCTTTTTTTGTCGGGCTTTAACGCTGGAGGAGGTATCTCCTGTACGTATCTCCACTTTCCAGCCAGTTTCCAGCTCATCACAGGCTACCTGATTGGCTTGGCTAATATCTTTCGAGAGGGCTCGTAAAGGCGTAATCCAGATCGCCTGAAGGCCTTTCTTGACCTTTTCAGGATGGTGTTCTTTCAGGTGGAGATGCTCCAGCAGGATGGGAATCCACATGGCATAGGTCTTACCACTACCTGTGGGTGCATTTAGAAGCCCTTGGTAGCCGGATAGGTATTTCTCCATCATCTCTTTCTGGAAGGGAAAAGCCGTCCATCCTCTGGATTCATACCATGAGGTTCCTTTTTTGAGCAGACTTTCTACTTCCTTTTCAGAAATTCTTTTTTCCAGCCCTACCATGGGAGTATCCATTATATTCTTTAACTAACTGGAAAATTGATTTAGAGTTTAGCAGGTTGAAACTTTGAAATACATAAGAAAATTAGCTTCTCCATCTATTAGGATTGGCTTTTTGGTTGATTATCTGAATGATTTGTATTTCAATATTACTTTCGGAAAATCGATAATCAACATAAGATCACAACCTGGGAGTCAGTTTTAGTTGGGCTCTCCGAACGGGTAAAACGATAGGTTTCCATCTGGTAGTGGTTCAATTATAAGGATGCATTATGTGTCATAATGTAAAACTTCAATTGGCATTCGAGATTGATCTGGCACTTAGAGAAAGAAAGGGTCTTTCTTACTAGTCTGGCGATTCTCTGCCTGAAGGTATTATTGGTTCTTTCCACATGATTAGTCTGCTTATGGTCGCTTATGCGTTGATTATCAGGGACAAACTGGCCATAAGCATCCCACTGATCTGTGTAAAACTTTGCCCTTTTACGAACCGATTCAGGGATACTCTCCCACAAAATTTGTCCTGTTTTTGC
>JBCDBC010000954.1:0-2937 GCA_039184535.1 Bacteroidota bacterium
ATCCTATTTTGGATTGGCATGAGATTGTGAATGATGAGGTGGGAACTGCCAAGATTGCCATTACCTATTGTCCACTTACAGGCACTGCTACAGGCTGGAACAGAGTGATAGACGGGACAGAAACTACCTTCGGGGTTTCCGGTCTGCTGTATAATACAAACTTGATTCCCTACGACCGCAATACAGACAGTAACTGGTCTCAGATGAGGCTGGATTGTGTACAAGGGGCACTGAGGGGGACAGCTGTAGATCTCTTTCAGGTGGTAGAAACTACCTGGGCTACCTGGAAAGCCTTATATCCTGACTCAGAAGTAATGTCTACCAACACAGGTTTCTCTAGAAACTACAATGTATACCCTTATGGTGATTACAGGACCAATGACAACAGCCTCATTTTCCCTGTATCTAATGAAGATAGCAGATTAGGAAGAAAAGAAAGAGTCTTAGGGGTACAGGTAGGAAGCTTTACCAAGGCTTACCACATTGCTGCCTTCAATACCACCTTAGGGGTAGAAATTATCCAGGAAGATTTAGGGGGAGAACCCATTGTAGTGGCAGGAAGTGCTTCAGATAATCTGGCTGTGGCGTATAAGAGTACACTGAATGGAGAAGCGCTAACTTTCCAGCCAGGAGACCTAAGTATGGGAATCTTAATGACTGACCAGAATGGGAACGAATATGATGTATTTGGATATGCTACTTCGGGACCGGCTAAAGGGGCTCAATTGGGAAGAGTAAAGTCATACATAGGTTTTTGGTTTGCCTGGGCTGCCTTCTTTCCCAATCTAGCTCTCTAATTGAAAAATTAATAGGCTATTCTTACACATTTTCAGTTTCCGTGTGCCGGATGTCCGGTGCACGGTTTTTTTATGCCAGATGAGTGCCCGCCTGAACCTGCTTAAGGTCTACAATAGTAGCTTGGGGATCTTCCGCCTTAAAGACAAAGCTTCCGGCTACCAGTACATCCGCACCAGCCTCTAATAGGAGAGCTGCATTCTTATTGTTAACCCCTCCATCTATTTCTATCAAGGTAGAGCTGCCTGCTGAATGGATCATCTCTTTAAGCTTTCTGATCTTATCATAGGTATAAGGAATGAAGGACTGTCCACCAAAGCCCGGATTTACAGACATAAGACAAACCACATCTAACTGAGGAAGGACATGCTTTAGTCCTTCTACAGGGGTAGCAGGATTAAGAGCTGCTCCAGCCTTCATTCCCTGTTCTTTTATGGCCTGTATACTCCTATCCAAGTGAGTGCTGGCTTCCAGGTGAACGGTTAGATGGTCTGCTCCTGCTTTAGCAAAAGCCTCAACATACCTTTCAGGCTTTTCTATCATCAGGTGTACATCCAGGGGTTTGGTAGCTATCTTTCTGACAGCTTCCAGAATAGGAAATCCAAAGGATATATTAGGTACAAACATGCCATCCATGACATCCACATGAATCCAGTCTGCCTGACTCTGATTGACCATGCGAATGGCATTTCCTAACTCGAGGAAATCAGCGGATAATATAGATGGAGCTACCTTATGAGAGGATACAGACATACAACTTATTTTTTCCAGTAGAGATTCCTTACCTGAGGTAGGCTCAGGTAAATGAAAGCCCCTACACTCATACCAACAAATGAAGCATTTATGATGAAAGATTCCCAGTAGGGAGAACTCATGATGGTTTCTCCGGTTTGACTGATCCTCTCGTAGTCAGATTGTAGTTCTTCGAACATAAACTGGCCTATCATCCCGAAGAATAGGCCCATAAAGAACAAGATCAGCAAACAGTTTAGCCAGGCAAGGCGAGTATATAGTCTGAGACTTCCTCCTATAATCAGCAGAGACATGGGCATCACCACAGAAAGCATCTCTGATCTGAAATATGTCCTTCTTCCGAAGAGAGATACCAACTCATACCTGCAATATCCCCAGTCTATAAACAGACAGCTCAGACTAAGGAGTACAAAAATCACCCCTCCGGTCATAAGAATGGTAGAGAAAAAGTTGATAAAGGTTCTATCGGAAGAGAAAATATCTTTGGAACTAGCTTCCATGGGGAAAGATGTGCGCCTAATTTCCAGATGCTATGCCAACATCATTTACCATTATACTTTTTGAACTTGGTCTGCTGCTGCTCCTTCATATACTTCCCATGGTCAGGATGATTACAATTCTTCCTGGGGTCTCCCTGGAAAACCCTTTGTACACCATTTTTAAGTCCTTTACAGGAAGTAAGTGGACCAGCCAGACAGGAGCCTAGGAAAATCATCAGTACAACACGCTTGAGCATAGTTTGAGCGATTTTCTACCTATTGAGTTAGCAATAAGTAACCAATTAAACAAGAAAAAGCAAGTTACTATATAGCTAACTCCAAAAAGGTCAAGTTATTTTTTACGTCTCTGCTGTCTGTTTTTTGCCTGAGACTTCTTTTGCTCTTTCGCTAATGCTTGTTGTTTCTTCTGCTGTGCTTCAGCCCATCTTTCTAAACGGGATTTAGACTTGGAAGTATTCTTACCTTTCCCTTTTCCCTTTTTAGCTTTTTGGTTCTGACGCATTTGGGCCAGAAGCTTCTCGTCATCTACGAAGGCCCGTATTAGGGTGGTTTGGGAAATCGTGATCACGTTAGAACAGAGATAGTATAAACTCAGACCTGAAGCGTAGTTGTTCAGGAATATAAGTAGGAAGACAGGCATGATGTACATGATCACCTTCATCTGGCTGTTGGCGCCAGTGGCAGGCTGAGATTTCTGCTGGTACCAGGTATAGATACCGGTAGAAATAGCCATAAGTAAGGTGAACAAACTTACGTGATCACCATAGCCTGGGATACTGAAGGGCAGATCAAGTATGTTGTCATAGGTAGAAAGGTCATTGGCCCACAAGAAGGACTGCTGCCTTAGTTCTACTGATTGCGGGAAGAAGAAGAAAAGCGCAATAAGGAA